>JBJMXE010000087.1:0-5005 GCA_045809745.1 Chthoniobacterales bacterium
GCGTCCGGTAGCGGCAAAAATCAGCAAAAGACAGATCCGTAGAATGATGCCGGTAGCGGCGCTGCTCCAAGGCCGGACAATGCGGTTGTTCCAGGCATGGTAAAGACGCCGCACCACGTCTTCTCTAGAGAACGAAACGGGGGCGAGCATAACCAGCACGAGTAGACCTGAGGCCCATGTCCACGGCGGCATCTTTAACCGCCAGCACAGAAGCGACACCACCACTCCGGCGGCCAAGCTGATCAAAAACCAGAAACTTCGCAGCACAATGCGGCGGTCTTCTTGCGGCAGGGAAAGCGGAATCATTTCGTTAGTCCAGGGCGTACTGCGCCTTGTAAGATTCAGCGTCAGCCAGCGAGGCCGGGTCCTGATCCGCTTTCGATAACACGCAATTCTCCAGCACCAGCACATCCATTTCGGTAGCCAGGAAACAATGAAATGCCTCTTCCGGGCTGCCCACAATCGGTTCGCCTCGAATGTTGAAGCTGGTGTTTACAATGACCGGGCAATCGGTCTTTTCATAAAACCTGCGCATCAGGCGATAGTAACGCCCGTGGCGAATCGGATCCACCGTTTGAATCCGCGCTGAGTAATCGACATGCGTGATCGCTGGCAGACGTGAACGCGGCACCGAAACGCGGACCCGGAGATCAGAATCTTCCATTCGTTTCATGTCTTCCTGGCTCAATGTTACCCGCCAGCTTTCGCGTACCGGCGCCACTTGGAGCATGTAGGGACTTTCCTCCCCTTCTTTCATCTCGAAAACTTCGTGAGCCCGGTCGTGCAGAACGCAGGGGGCAAACGGCCGGAACGACTCGCGGTATTTGATCTTGAGATTCATCTTTTGCTGCATCTCCGGTGAGCGCGCATCACCGATAATGCTGCGGCCGCCGAGGGCACGTGGGCCAAATTCCATTTTGCCGTGGAACCAGCCGATCACCTTGCCCTCGTCCAGCGCCGAGGCGACACGATCCAGCAGCTCGGATTCATCCTCGATGAAATCGTAAGCCGCTCCCATCGAATCGAGAAACAACTGGATATCGTCATTGGCAAAGCTTGGCCCGAGAAAAGAACCCTTTTGGGCATCGGGCGATTGAACCTGGCGCGGCTTATCGAGCACGTGATGCCAGGCTACGAGGGCGGCCCCCAAGGCGCCGCCGGCATCGCCCGCTGCCGGTTGGATCCAGATTTTTTCGAACGGTCCCTCGCGGAGCAACCGACCGTTAGCCACGCAGTTCAAGGCAACACCGCCCGCCATGACCAGGTTAGGCTGATTGGTTAGGCGGTGGGCATGCTCGCCGGCACGGAGCACCACTTCTTCGCAAACCTGTTGAATGGACGCGGCTAAATCCATTTCCTTTTCCGTAATCATGCTCTCCGGTTGACGGGCGGGACCGCCGAACAGCTCATGAAATTTCTCCGACGTCATGGTCAGGCCCTGGCAGTAGTTGAAATAGGACATGTCCAAAGATATGGACCCGTCGTCGTTGATCCCGACGATCTTTTCGCGAATAACGTCCGCATACTGCGGCTTCCCGTAAGGTGCCAGACCCATCAGCTTGTACTCGCCGGAATTCACCTTGAAGCCGGTGTAGTATGTAAACGCTGAATAAAGCATCCCTAACGAGTGCGGAAATCGCATCTCCTCCTTTAACTCGATTCGATTGCCGCGGCCCACGCCAACCGAACTGGTGCTCCACTCGCCTACCGCATCCAAGGTCAG
The DNA here is from genome assembly GCA_045809745.1 of Chthoniobacterales bacterium. Lineage (GTDB taxonomy): Bacteria > Verrucomicrobiota > Verrucomicrobiia > Chthoniobacterales > UBA10450 > DATFCK01. The sequence continues at coordinate 1,724 of JBJMXE010000087.1, forward strand.
GATCGCGGCTTCTTGAAACGGCGAAGGGAAAAAAGCACTCCCGCCGTGCGATTCGTGGTGATCCGTGAAATAAAGCTGTCCCTTAAACGCCGGCCCGAGCTGGTCGTGGATCTTTTCGGGCAAACTCAACTTCAAGTCCGCCCACAATGGCAGCGCTTCCCGGAATGAGGCAAAACCGTCCGGAGCATAGGCCAGATAGGTTTCGAGTAGTCGCTCGAATTTCACCATCGGTTTCTCATAGAAGGCGACGGCGTTCAGATCGGCCGGTTTCAGCCCGGCTGCACGCAGGCAGTAATCAATTGCCAGCCGCGGAAAACGAGGGTCGTGTTTCCGCCGGGAAAAGCGTTCCTCCTGCGCCGCCGCGATGATCTCGCCATCGCGGATCAGAGCCGCGGCGGAATCGTGGTAAAACGCAGAGACGCCCAATATTGCGGTCATATCAGTTCAAATATCGGGCCGACGACCCGCGATCACGCTACAAGCACGGAAAGCACCAAGCAGGAGGCAAAACTCAGGCGTGAGAAATGAAAACACTGCCGCTGCATGACGGAACAACCAATAGAAACCAGCCGAGCCTATGGCCCCGGCTGCGCAGTGACCTGGACGTGGTCGAGCATCAGATCGACGTCCTGCGTCGTAGGGGAGGTATCCTGAAAAGTCAGAATCGCAGCAGTGCCGTCGGCGACAAAGCTGAATGTTTGAGGCACATACGTTGTGCCGTTCCCTGGAGCGAATACTGAGACGCTTTGCGACAGCAGGACACTGTTATTGTTGCCGGTGACCGTGACTTGGAAACGCTGCTCATTGTGATTCGCGGTCGAGATAGCTCCCGCATCAAACTTCAATGAATACGTCGTATTCGCCGTGGTTTGGAATGATTGGCTCAGTGTGCCATTCGGAGTTTGCTGACCGGCGTTGAACACAACGGCCTGTGTTCCGTCGGTAGCCACAAAGGGCGGTCCATTAACCAGCCCCTGGTTGCCTGCGGCTGTCCAGCCAGTGTAACCCGATTCAAAGCTCCCGTTGGTCAGACTCGCTGCCGGCGCCTGCGCCGTCACTCGCACGTTGTCCAACACCAGGTCGACATTGAAGGAGGTTTGCGAAACATCCTGGAACGTAATCGTCGCGGTTGAATCGTTCGCGATGAAGGCGAAGTTTTGGGCGATGAAATGGGTGCCGTTACCCGGCGCGTTCACCGAAATGATTTGCGGCGCGACTAACGTGCCACTCGGACTAACGACACTCACCTGGAGCCGTTGCTGGCTGGTGTTGCTGAACGAAATGGCGCCAACGTCAAAAGTCAGAGTGTAATTCTGACCAGGCGTAATGGAAATCGACTGAGATAGAGTGCCACTGGGAGCTTGCTGGCCGACATTGAACGCCACCGCTTTCGCTCCATCAGTGACCGTGTACGGTGCCCCGGAAACGATCGCCTGGCTACCGGTAGCGGTCCAACCGGCATAATCGAACTCGAAGCTTCCGTTAGCGGGCACACCTGCCGGCACAACACTGAGAGTTGCGGCCGAACTGGTTGTCGCCGGCTGCCCGGATTGATCCGATACGATTACGTCGTAGCTGCCCGCATCGCTGTTTTGCACTGGATTGATGGTGAAGCTTGCTGCGTTGGCCCCGGCAATATTGTTCCAATTGGTACCGTCGTTATACCGCCATTGATAGCCGAGCGTCCCCTGCCCGGTAGCAGTCACATTGAACGTGACGCTTCCTCCGGCCTGCGCAGTCTGGTTCTGCGGCTGCATCGTGATCGACGGACCAGCCGTGTTCTGGTCGCTCACCTGCACGTGATCGAGCACGAGGTCGACGTTCTGGCTGGTGGTCGACACGTCCTGGAAAATCAGCGTCGCCGTGGCACCGTTGGCCACGAACATAAAGCTCTGAGGGACATATAACGTACCGTTGCCAGGAGCGTTCACGCTAACGATCTGCGGCCCAAATACGGTGGTGTTGTTAGGCCCGAGCACCGACACCTGCAGCCGTTGCTGGCTCTGGTTAACGAACGAGATCGCGCCGACGTCGAAGGTCAGATTGTAGGTATGGCCATTCGCCGTCGCGAAGGTCTGGCTCAGAACGCCGCTCGGGGTTTGCTGGCCGACGTTGAACGCCACCGCTTTTGCTCCGTCGGTGGTGACATAAGGCGAACCGGTTACGACCGCCTGGCTCCCGGACTGCGTCCAGCTCGTGTAATCTGACTCGAAACTACCATTGGCCAAAGCGCCCATGGTGGTCACGGTGAGCACCGCGGTCGCACTCGTTACCGACGGTTGACCGGAATCGTCCGAAACAACAACGTCGTAACTGCCGGCGTCACTATTTTGGACGGCGTTGATGGTGAAGGTAGCGCCAGTGGCTCCGTTGATGTCGTTCCAGCTGGTGCCGTTGTTATACCGCCACTGATATTTCACTACGCCCTGGCCCGTGGCCGTTACCGTGAACGTGGCGCCGGTGCCGGCGGAAGCGGTTTGATTTTGCGGCTGCGCGGTGATGACGGGGCCGATTGTGGCCTGGTCACTTATCCGAACATTGTCCAGCATGAGATCGACGTTTTGGCTGGTGGTTGAAACGTCCTGGAACATCAGAGTGGCGCTGGCGCCGGTCGCCACAAACATGAAATTCTGCGGCAAGTAAGCCGTGCCATTCCCCGGTGCATTAACCGTCACTATCTGCGGACCGAGTACCGGCGCGTTGTTAGCCCCGAGAACGCTTACCTGTAGCCGCTGCTGGGCCTGGTTGCTGAAGGAGATCGCCCCGACATCAAATGACAGGTTGTAGGTGTGACCACTCGTTGTCGCAAAAGTCTGGACCAACACGCCGCTCGGTGTCTGCTGCGCCACGTTGAAAGCCACTGCCTTGGTTCCGTCGGTCGCAACATAAGGCGCGCTGGCTGCGATCGCCTGGCTGCCGGAGAAGCCCCATCCACTGTAGTCCGATTCAAAACTGCCGTTGGTAAACGGTCCGGGCGGCGGCTGGACAGCGAGTTGCACGTGATCGAGCAGGAGGTCGACGTTGAATGTCGTAGGAGAAACGTCACGGAAGGTGAGCGTCGTGTTCGTGCTGTCGGCGATGAACGTAAACTGTTGCGCGACATATCGGGCGCCATTGCCGGGAGCGAAAACCGAGACCGTTTGCGATAACGCCGGGTTCGCCTGGCCCTGACCCTGCACCGTGACCTGAAGCCGCTGTTCATCCTGGTTCGCCGAGGAAACCGCACCAGCATCAAAGGTGAGGATGTAAGCCTGGCCAACCGTCGTCGTGAACGTCTGCGAC
>JBJMXE010000088.1:0-18582 GCA_045809745.1 Chthoniobacterales bacterium
AGCCTACATCCGTGCAAGGACGCTGATGGAAACGCCGGACATCGATGAACACGAGAAATTCATAGAGGACAACACCAGAGCGGTCGAGCTCCTCGAACAGGCGGTTGCGCGTGATCCTAAATTCGTCGGCGCTTACTGGGCGCTCAGTGAAGCTAATATTCAGTTATACCACGCTAGCGACCCTTCGAGCCCTGAGTATCGCGCGCGTGCGGAGGCAGCTTTGCGCGAGGCACAACGAATTGCTCCCAAAGCTGGTGAGACCCTTCACGCCCAGGCACGCGTCACCTACTACGGCTACCTCGACTACACAACCGCCCTGGCCACCTTAGAAGAAGCGGCCAAGTCTCTGCCCAACAGTGCCGAAGTAACCATGACTCGCGCCCTTCTCTACCGCCGCTTTGGACGCATGCAGGAAGCCTATGCTCTGTTCGTGCGGTGTAGCGAACTCAACCCTCGAGATCTCGTCGCTTACTTCGCTGCGGTCGGAGCGGCCATGGACCTTCGCTGGTGGGACGAAGTCGACCAAATGAGCGGGCGGATCGCGAAACATTTTCCCAGGTTGGCCGGCGAAGCCGCCATCCAACACGCCGTGTCGTTGCGGCTTCGCGGAGAGGTTGCGGCCGGCAACAAGCAACTACAAAACGCTAAGCTGCAGATGCCCGGGGCGTTTTCCCCACTTTTCTACGTTCCCTTTTGGAACCGCGACTTCGAGCAATGCCGCCGCCTGGTCATCGACGCAGCGAAGTATTCTGACCTCCAGGATGAGCGATGGGATAAACAGCTTCAGCTGGCGTTCGTGACGAAAGTCCCCTTCGATGAGCAAGCTGCACGCGACGCCGAGAAGCGATTGGAGCAGCGCCTCGCCGGCTCCATTCAGCGGGAACAGCAAGGCGATCTGGTCATTGCGTTGAGCAACGTGAAAATGCTTCTCGGAAAGAAAAAAGAGGCGCTTCGCATGGCGGAGGAGTCAGTGGAGCAACATCCGATTTCCGAAGACGCGTTCGTAAATTTCGACCGGCTCAAGCGGCTGGCCTTTATGTATCTTTATGCGGGCGAAAATGACCGAGCCCTGCAAACTTTCGCCAAGCTGGTGCAGCTTCCAGGCCCCGAATTCTACGGAGAGCTCAAGTACAATCCGGTCGTGGACGAACTTCGTAAGGATCCGCGGTTTGAAGAAATCCTGAAGCAAGCGCAGCAACCGTTCCCAAGATAACCTTCGCCCAGTGACGGCGCGGTTGGGGAAGACTGATATCCAAGAAAAATCTTTCGGCTACGATTAAACTAGTATCGTGTCAGCACGGCGTCGTAGTTGAACGTCTTGCGTCGTTATAAGGCGAAGCCCCGCTCGCTCGCTGACCGACATCCGGCCAACAATGCCGACGATAACGGACAAAATGTCTTGCTTGTAGCTGAATCGTTAGAAACGATCCGCTGCGGGCAACGGAATGAATCGACCGCGAAGTTGTGTTCGTCTTGTTCCAGTCATCATTTCGGTGGCTGCTGGAGTGGCTGTTGCTCAAGAAGTCGAGACCCAACCGGCGGCCACTCCAGCCGCCGCTCCGATCGCGGAGGAGGAACGGATTATCGTCACCGGCTCACACATCCCAACCGCCGAGGAAGTCGGTCCCAATCCGGTCCAGGAGATCAATCGCGAAACGATCGAAAAGTCCGGGGAACGCACTGCGGCAGAACTGCTGCGGCGTCTGCCAATCGAAGGATTTGCCGGAGTTCCAACCGCTAACAATGGCAATAGTGACGTTGCCGGAGCCTCCTCCGTTGCCCTTCGAGGTTTTGACGCCAGCAGCACCCTGGTCTTGCTGGATGGCCGCCGGTTGGCCCCTTATCCCGTCGGCGCTCCACCAACGGGCGGCGTGTCTTTCGTCGATCTCAATTCCATTCCAAAGGCTGCGCTCGAGAGTATAGAGATCCTCAAAGATAGCGCGTCCAGTATATATGGAGCGGATGCCGTTGCTGGCGTGGTTAATATCAAGTTCCGCCGAGACTATCGCGGAGCGGAGATCATGACTTCGTACGGAAACACACTCGATAAGGATTCGAGTGAATTCACCGCTTCCGGGATCTTTGGCGCGGGCGATGACCACACCAGTGTCACGGCAGTGCTAAACTACTACCACCGCAATGCCATTTTTAATCACGATCGGGCATTCGTGGGTGTGTTTCAATCGAGGGACGCGAGCCCGATTAATCTACAGCTCTCCCAGGCGGCGGTGCTGGCTGCCGGTGTTCCCCTAACCTCTATTCCCATTAATCGGAGGACAGGCCTGCCGCTTGAGACCTTTGCCGGTCACGCGCCTTTCCTAACGAGCGGCGACGCACCCGCAACTGACTACGTCTACACGGCGCGTGGATCGTCCGTTTTCGACCCTAACCGGTTCTCGCAAGCCGTGCCCGATTCGGAACGTTATGGAGGATTCGTTAACGCCACCGATAAAATCTGTAGTGACCAGCTCGTCGCTTATGGCGATTTCTCTTATCAAAAAGTGAAGACGCGCTACGAACTGGCACCCAGCGCAACCGGTCCATTTCAAGTCCCGGGTCAAACTACTCTGGCAATCCCGCCGCATGCGCCCGGACCTGTTTTGGGGGGATTGTCCTACCAGGAGGCCGATGTTTGTCCGGGCGCTTTCAATCCTTTCAATCCGTTTCAACAGATCATATCTGGAGGAACGCGCGCAAGGCTGGCGGAATTTGGCAACCGGATCAACAACAACCAGACTGACGCCTTTTTCTCCACCATGGGTTTGAAAGGGGACAAACTCTTCGACGGGAACTGGGGATACGACGCCGGATTTCGCTACAGCGAGGTCCAGAATAGTGCAGTCTTTAACGGCGTTTCGGCAACCCGGTTCAACCGAATCCTGAATGCGGCTGATCCGATCTTCGATCCGACATCATCTCAATTCATCGGCTCCACAACCCCCTATAATCCGTTTGGCGATTATCGGCGTCCCATCGGGTCAAATTTTTTACCGGTCGATTTTGCAAGGATCACTGCGAAGGATCTCGAAATTTCAAAACTAACGACGCTCGACCTGAATATTTATACTACTTCTTTGTTTACGTTGCCCGCAGGCGGTGTTGGCCTCGCCTTCGGCGGTCAGTTTCGCCGGGAAGCGTTAGAACAAGATCCGGACGAGTTAAAGCTCGAAGGCGATGTGATTGGTACCAGCAAAGCTTTCATCGCCAATGCCGGCAGAAAGACCTATGCTTTTTATGCGGAGGCATCCATCCCCATTGTTAGCGCCGCAAACCCGCTGCCCGGCTTTCACTCCTTGCAGTTCACGGCCGCGGCCAGGTTCGAGGAATTCCGGAATAACGATACGAATGTTCTCGTCCCGAAGGTGGGCATGCGCTGGCAACCATTCGACGAATCTTTCACTCTCCGCGCTACTTGGGGCGAGGGATTTCATCAGCCCTCCTTGATCGAGTTATTTGGCAATCCGGTCGGAGGCACCAACATCGATTTCACCATTATTGATCCGGTTACCCACGCTCCAGCGGGCGAATTCCCCTTTATCACGCGAAGCAATCCAAACCTCCAGCCGGAAGATTCGCGTTCGTTCAGCGGCGGATTTGTCTATACGCCGAAGTTCGTGCCCGGTCTCACCCTGACGGTCGATCTTTGGGATATCGAAAGCACCAGCCGCGCTTTCATCCCAGATTTGCGAAATGTTCTCGCTCGAGATGCGGCTGGACAATCCCTGCCCTTGGAACGGGTCACCCGGGATCCGGCAACGCAGGAAATCACGTTCGTGGAACTCGCATTTCAGAATGCCGGTTCACGCAAAGCGCTGGGGGCTGATTTCGCGCTAGATTATCAGCTGGAAACCCGGATCGGCACATTTACCTCTGACACCCAGGTCACTTACCTGGAATCCCTCCAATTTGCCGAAACGTCTGACATTCCTGAAATGGAGCTGCGTGGCGGTGGTTTTAACTCGGAGACTGGAGCTTTGAGGTGGAAAGGCACTTCCAGGCTGGATTGGACCTGGCACGGTTTCTCGACCGGCGTCACCGGTTATTACCTGGACGGATTTCACGAATTCATTAATCGCTCCGCCATTCACGAGATCAGTTCGCATTACGTGTCGCAAACCTGGATGTTCGACGTGCGCGCTTCCTATACCTTTAATTTTGCTCCGCCGGTCGCTCCCGCCCCATCTGCGACCGGCAAAGAGATCGTGTCTGCAACAGAACTGGGCACCGCCGGTTTTGCTTGCTCGAGCTGGCAGCGCCTTTTGAATGGAGCTACCGTCGCGATCGGTTGCAATAACGTGTTCGGGCAGGATCCCCCCGAAACTTTCACATTCGCCCATTATCCCATCTTCCTCTACGACCCCACCGGGCGATTCGTCTACGTCAGCCTAACGAAGAAGTTTTAAGAGTTCGCGCAACGGCCGCAACGTCAATCGCGACGGACTCAAGGAACGGCGGTTTTCAACCGCCGACTAAACCGAGGACGCGCCGGTCTCGTCCCAATTATTTAGAAGGGCGTCCCGGGGATAAATAGGAGACAAGCTCGTCCCTCCGCTGCTAGTGCGAACTCGTCTCGCCTTGCAACGAGTAATCCAGCGCTCGTTGCACATCGAACTGCCGGATCTGGTCGGTGAAGGTCGGGTCGTTTAACAATTCGATTATCTTCCGATTTTGAAGCAGTTCGATAAAACGCCCTTGCTCGATCAGCGAGGCCACTTCCGGATCGTTTCGCAAAGCCACAATCCGCGGATGTTCGCTGAGACGGTCCGCACCGGGGAAGGAAAGGAATCGTTGGACCTTCTGTTCGTCGGACACCACCTGTCCGACTTTGCCGAGGGTTTGATAGACCGTCTCTGGAACAACGTCGGTTCGCTTAACCAGGTCGCCCACGTTCCCGAGCTCTAGCGAGTTCTTCAGCCGGGCTAACGATGTCATGACCGTGGAAGATTGCTCCAATTCTTCTCCGGCAAGCCGCCGCCGAACATCTACCGCGTGAAGAGTTCGCCCGGGCACCGCGGCCGTCGCCGGGTTCGCCGACTTTTCCCGGATATTCGCGTCTGCGATCGAGCCTAACGATCGCACTCCCACGACCGCCAGCCATACCAGAAAGGAACCAAAGAAAAGACCAACCAGCGCGCCGCCGAACCCGCAAAGGACACGGGCCGAGCCCGATTCGTATTGTCTGGTGCGCTTAAACAGCAGTGTACCGAGGCCGTTAATAATCGCGTAGATGATCAGCGCCAACGCGGCGCCGGCGATGATTGAAACAATCCGATCCGGCAAATTGACAAAAGGTTTTGCTAACGGAACGACGAAAGTTCCGCCGAAGAAGGCGGCGAAATAAGCGGCAATCAATGCGCCGAGACGAGCCAGCTGCCTGGCGATGCCACGGTTCCAACCTCGCAGTATCTCGAACAGAACCAGGACAACGGCGAACGAGATGAACACCACCTGCCAGATGTGTGATCCGCTAGCACCTGCGGGTTCCGGATTCATGTTTTCTTTGAGATTTTACGGCGCCCGCTCGGACTTGATGCGCGCCGCCCGGTGCCAGCGGCGTTGGATATCGCTCGCTGTCGCAGGGCGTGATCGGCCAGCACCAGCGCGGCCATTGCCTCCACCATCGGTACGGCGCGGGGAAGAACACAGGGATCGTGCCGTCCGCCGGCGCGCAGCTCCGTAACCTTCTTCGCTCGGGTCACGGTGGTCTGCTGGCGCGCAATCGTCGCGGTCGGTTTGAATGCGACCCGAAAATAAATTGGTTCGCCGTTACTGATGCCGCCCTGAATTCCACCGGAACGATTCGTTCTTGTTCGAACCCGCCCGCGTCGCATTTCAAAGGCGTCGTTATGCTCGGATCCGCGCATTCGCGTTGCCGAAAATCCAGACCCGATCTCGAATCCCTTGGTAGCGGGCAGACTTAACATCGCCTTGCCCAGATCGGCTTCCAGCTTGTCGAAAACGGGCTCGCCCAAACCAGACGGAACTCCTCGAACCACACAACCGATTACGCCCCCTAACGAATCACCTTCGCCGCGCGTCTTCTCGATGAGCTCGGTCATTCCGTGCGCCACAGCTGGTGCCGGGCATCGAACGATATTCGATTCGACATCTTGGCGCCGAACCCGATCGAAATTCACGTCCGCGATAATGTCGTGGATTTGCACCACAGCGGCGACAACCTCGAAATCGGGAAACAAATTGCGCAGAACCTTGGTCGCGACGGCTCCGGCAGCGACTCGTCCCACCGTCTCGCGCGCTGATGCCCGGCCCCCTCCCTGCCAGTTCCGAACACCGTACTTGGCTTCGTAGGTGAAGTCGGCGTGTGACGGTCGATACCAGTCCTTGAAGTCGGCGTAAGCCTCCGGCCGGGCATCCTTGTTCCGGACCAGAATCGCGATGGGCGTGCCGAGAGTGCGGCCTTCAAAAACGCCGGAAAGAATTTCGCAGACGTCATCTTCTTTCCGCTGACTGGTGATCTTGCTTTGACCGGGCCGGCGGCGATCCAGTTCGCGCTGAATATCGGAAGGTTCCAATTCCAGGTTAGGCGGGCAGCCGTCTATCACAACGCCAACCCCTCCGCCGTGCGATTCGCCAAACGTGGTTATCCGAAAGAGTCGGCCAAAGCTGCTGCCCATTGCGTGCCAAGCTTAATGTGGCATTGGCTTCCTGCCAATGATCCGCATGTGTGAGTGAACATCGCGGCCGCGACTTTTCTGCAAACGCGCCGTGAATGTCGGGGCACTGAGGCCCCTCTCACATTGAAATCAGATGGCTTCGAACGCGATCTTAAGGTCATCGATCAGGTCGCGGACGTCTTCCACCCCAACCGACAGCCTAACGAGCGAATCGCCGACGCCGAGGGCTTCCCTCTGTTCCTTCGGAACCGAGGCATGCGTCATCAGGGCGGGATGGTTAATCAGACTTTCCACGCCGCCAAGACTCTCGGCCAACGCGAACAAATGCGTGTTCTCGAGAAAACGCCGAGTGCCTTCGAGATCGGTCTTTAATGTGATGGTCACCATGCCGCCGAATCCCCGCATCTGGGTTCGCGCCAGGTCGTGCTGCGGGTGCGACTTCAAGCCGGGGTAACTGACCGTCGCGACTTCGGGCTGTTCTTCCAGCCACCGGGCAATCTCCAATGCATTCGAACAATGACGCTCCATGCGCAGCGCCAGCGTCTTGAGACTTCTCAGTACCAGAAAACTATCGAACGGCGCGGCGATCCCTCCGACCGAGTTTTGCAGGAACGCCATCTGGTCAGCCAATTCCTTTTTCTGCCCGACGACCGCAACGCCGCCGACCATGTCCGAATGGCCGTTCAAATATTTGGTGGCTGAATGAACGACGATATCGAAACCGAATTCGATTGGCCGCTGAATCCACGGACTGGCAAAGGTATTGTCCGCAATGGAGATGATGCCGTGTTCGCGGGCGACCTTGGCGATCTCCTGGATGTCGATAATCTTGAGCAGAGGATTGCTCGGAGTTTCGATCCAAACCATCCGGGTATTCGGCTGAATTGCTTTTTCGAATTTCGCAGCATCGGTCAAATCCAGATAGGTGAAATCCAGATTCGCTGACCGTCTCCGCACTTTGTTAAACAGCCGGAACGTTCCCCCGTACAAGTCGTCGCTGACAATGACATGCGAGCCGCTGTCGAGCAGTTCAAGAGCGGTCGACATCGCGGCAAGACCGGAGGCGAAAGCAAATCCGCGCTCCCCGCCTTCGAGGTCTGCGATGCAGCGTTCGTAAGCGAGCCGAGTTGGATTGATCGAGCGCGAGTAATCGTAGCCTTTGTGCCTGCCCGGGCTCTCCTGCACGTAAGTCGACGTGGCGTAGATCGGGGTCATGATCGCGCCGGTCGAAGGGTCTGGCTGTTGACCAGCGTGGATCGCGCGGGTGGCGAATTCGAAATGCCTTTTCATTTGGACGATTAATGTAAGCCGCGGATTACGCGGATCAAAACGGATTACGCGGCGGCGAAGTTGAGGCTCGAACGACGTTTCGCTGTGCGAAACGTGACACGCACCATGTAATCACACGAGGATCGCGTCGCTCAGATAGCGACGTCTACAAAAAGGAACCGGCGTCTGACACAGACGCCCTACAACTTATCAGCTGGCGGCCGATGCCACGAATCAGGAATACTCGCGGCTGACCGGCACCGACGATTTCGGCATATTCAGCCGAAGATAGGAGAGCATATCAGTTCGGGTGATCAGTCCGAGAAATTTATCGTTCTCCATCACGATGGCGACACGGCCGCGATCGAATACTGCGAGAAGATCACTAATCTTGGCCTGCGGCGGCATCGTTTCCAGCCGGTCGGACATCGCTGTCGCTACCTGATCGTTAAAGTGCGTCGAATCGCGGTGCACCTTCACCAGTAGATCCGATTCATCGAGAATCCCGACTGCGCGACCTTTCTCGTCTAATACCGGCACCTGGGACACGTCAGCCTGCCGCATCCGTTTGAATGCAGTCAGCAAAGTATCGGCTGGCCCAACTGAAATGACCTCACCGGCTTCGTATCGGTGGCTAATCAGATCGTTAAGATCACCGTGAGGCGGGCGGGATATGAATCCCTGCTCAGCCATCCAAAAGTCGTTGTACATTTTGGAGAGATATTTGTTACCGCTATCGGCCACGAATGTGACGACACGTTTGCGCCTGGTTTGGTTGCGACAATACCGCAACGCAGCCGCCAGGAGCGTGCCAGTGGACGAACCACCCAAAATCCCTTCGGCACGCAGTAGTTCTCGGGCGGTGGCAAAACTTTCCTCGTCATCGATCTCATAGGCATCGGTCACAAAATTGAGGTCAGCAATTTCAGGAACGAAATCCTCGCCGATGCCCTCTACCGCCCAACTGCCAGACGCCACCAACTCGCCGGTCTTCACGTATTCGTACAAAATGGAGCCGGTTGGATCCGCCAGCACCATCTCGATACCGCGTCGCGGTTTCACCCGCGAAAAGAAGCGGCCCAAGCCGGTCAAAGTACCGCCTGAGCCAACGCCGCAAACGATCGCGTCGACGTCATGCCGCATTTGTTCCCATATCTCGGGCCCGGTGCTTCGCTCGTGAGCGCGCGGATTTGCTGGATTACCGAACTGATTGACGTAAAAGGCGCCCGGAATTTCTTCTGCTAATCGCGCAGCGACGTCCTGGTAGTACTCGGGATGGCCGCGGGTGACATCCGACCTAACAATTCTGACTTCAGCGCCGAGAGCTTTGACGTGAAAGATCTTCTCCTGTGACATCTTGTCGGGAATCACGAGCAGGACGCGATAGCCTTTCGCGCCGGCGACCAGGGCAAGTCCGAGCCCGGTGTTTCCGGCGGTCGCTTCAATCACCGTTCCGCCGGGCTGCAATTTGCCTTCCTGCTCGGCCGCTTCGATCATCGCCAGCGCCACCCGATCCTTGATCGAGCCGGTGGGATTTTGGTTCTCGAGCTTCACGAACAGCTGGCACGGACCAGTATCCATCCGCGTAATTTCCACCAGTGGGGTATCGCCAATCAGCGACAGAATTGCCAGCGCCTTCTTGGCGCTCAAGTCACTGAGTGATGAAACTTCGAGCATAACTAAACCAGAGTGAATCGCCCGTTAGGATAATCGATTACCACCTTGTAATTGCGCAGGTAGTTGTATCCCACGATTCCGTCGAGCCGTGCGCCCACTGCTTCACTGAGGGTGGCGAAAAAGTCGGCGATCACGACAGGCATGTTGTCGACCTTTGCGCCTCCGACCGTAAACGAGTCGAGCACACCGGCCGTCACAGCAACTGGCGCGCCTGCAGTTATGTCCGCCGCTATGGGCGAACCTTTGATGCGCAGCTGTTTCGCCACCTGGGGCGTGATCGCGGTGGTAAAGGTCCCGGTATCGATGGCGAACTGGAACGGGCCTTTGCGATTCGCATACACTTCGACCAGGATCAGGGGCTTTGCCGGACTGGCCAGTCTGAGCGGCATTTCGCTCTTGCTCTCGCGATTGAACACGTCTAACCGGCGTGGATCATCGAGCCGGAGCTGGCATTTTTCATAATCGATCGAGATCCGGAACGATTTCAAAAAATTGTAGCCCAGATCTCCGTCAATCTTCGCACCCACCGCAGCGCCAATCTGCTTCAGATCGACGATCCCGACATCAACCTCTGGCAGCCGTGCAGTTCCAACCGCGACGGAATCAACTTTGGCTAACGAAACCGAAACCGCGCCGCCGGCGCTTTGACCTTGTTTCGATCCGAGAACCTTTACGTTCAATTTGCTCGCCAGCTCGAGCGAAAGCAGCGATGTCCCCGCGCCGGTGTCCAAAAAGAAATCGAACGGACCGTGCTCATTCACTTCCACCGGCACGAGAATCAGAGGTTGAGCGCCGCCGGCTAAACGAAACCGTACCGTAGCGCTCTTAATCGGCAGCGATTGTGGAGTCAGCATCAGTTACCCGCAGTATTGTCGGCCTTGTGTGACCAGGAAGATTCGCTGTCGGCAAGGAGTTGTTGCAACACCGGAAAGCGCATTTCACCGTAATTGAAGGCGAAGCGCAACTCCCCAGCTTGATAGATCCAGGTGCTCGGAATCCAGGAAAGGGGAAGGCCAAGGAAATGTTTGATGTGATCCTGACCGCGCGGCCCAGGGTCGGCCAGAACGGTCACGTTGGGCTGGTTCAGCAGGCCGAACTTCTCCAGCATCGGCCGCCCGTCTTCGCCGCCGTTCCAAACGGACACGAAATAGAATCGAACGTTCGGATTCTTCTTAACCATCTCGCTCCAGCCGCCGCTCTTCAATTCCGCCTGACAGTTGGAACACCAGGGCGCCCAAAGATGTACTACGCTGAGGCCGGGCTGGTTGATACCGGCGGTAAGCTGCTGCTCCGCCGTTTCGCCGCGAACCGACGCACTGGCGACAAACAAGGCTACTAGTGCGGCAGAGCGGATCATTCTTTTTAAAATTAAGGGAAAACGGCGTTCGCTCAAGGCAATGGATGCCGAAGACAGGGGAATCGGCCCCGGTGGACCGGCGGTACTCATAATATAAGGCATCCTTTCCCGAAGTGTAGGGTATATCGGCCTTAGGATGACCCGCCGACACCTGACTCCTGATCGCCCCTTTAGCTTCGCCATCGAGGAAGTTGACCTCCGCAGGGAAAACGCCTACTGTGGCGCTCCGTTTCTCCGGCTGTAGCGTGCGGTGTATTGCCGCCGATATGTCTAGAGCCGCAGGACTATCCGGTAGCCATTTGCTTTGCGTCGTTATGGCGTAACGAGAGCGGCGTCCGGGACAGCGCCCAAGGAGCGCAATTTATCTTATGGTGCAAATGCAGGATTTAATGTCGAAACCGATGCCGGACTTCCGTGAAGGCAGCATCGTCAAAGGACGTATTCTCGAAATTCGACCGCGCGAAGTGCTCGTCGACATCGGCTACAAATCTGAAGGCATCATCTCAATTTCTGAATTCGATGACGTAGAGAACCTCGAGGTCGGGGACGAAGTCGATGTCCTGCTCGAGCGGTTGGAAAACGACGAAGGTATGGTCGTTCTCTCGAAAGAGAAGGCGGCCTACCGCCAGAATTGGAACAAGATTGCAGGTGTTTTCCAAGATGACGGCCTCATCAAAGGCAAGGTCAAGTCCGTGGTTAAGGGCGGACTGATGGTGAACATCGGCGTCGAAGCGTTCCTGCCTGCTTCGCAGATCGACATCGTGCCACCCAAGGATCTGCAGCAATTCGTCGGCAACACCTACGATTTCAAGATCGTCAAAATTAACGATGACCGGCGCAATGTGGTTCTCAGCCGCCGCGAGCTTATTGAGCAGGAGCGCAGCGAAAAGCGCCAGAAATTCCTGGACAGCGTCAAAGTCGGCGACCGCGTGACCGGCACTGTCAAAAACCTGACCGATTTCGGCGCATTCATCGATCTCGATGGCATGGATGGGTTGCTCCACATCACCGACATGACCTGGGGCCGACTCGGCCATCCCAGCGAATTGGTGAAGGTCGGGCAGCAGTTGGAAGTCATCGTTCTCGACATCAACAAGGAGAAAGAGCGTGTTTCGTTAGGCCTGAAGCAGACCCAGAAGAACCCGTGGGATCAGATTGAAGAACGATTCCCGGCCGGGCAGCGTGTCAAAGGCAAGATTACCAATCTGGTGCCTTACGGCGCGTTTGTGGAACTCGAAGAGGGCGTCGAAGGCCTGATCCACGTTTCAGAACTTTCCTGGACCAAGCGGATCATGCGTCCTTCGGACATCCTCACCGTTGGCCAGGAAGTCGAAGCTGTCGTTCTCGGGGTCAACAAAGAGGAACAAAAGATTTCGTTAGGTCTGCGCCAGCTCGAATCCAATCCATGGGATGAGATCGAGAAGAAGTTCACCATCGGCAGCCGGGTAAAGGGGAAGATTCGCAACATGACCGCCTACGGTGCGTTCGTCGAACTGGATGAAGGCATCGACGGAATGATTCACGTGTCCGACTTGAGCTGGACCCGGAAGATCAATCATCCGAGTGAGGTGTTCAAAAAAGGCGACGAAGTCGAAGCCGAGGTCATCGACATCGATAAGACCAACCAGCGAATCAGTCTCGGCATTAAGCAGTTGAGCGAAGATCCGTGGAAGAACATCGATCAAAAGTACAAGATTGGTGACTTGGTGACCGGCAAGGTGACCAAGCTGGCGAGCTTCGGCGCGTTCGTTCAGTTGCAGGATGACATCGACGGTCTGGTCCACATCTCGCAGCTCAGCGAAGATCGTGTGGCTAAGGTGAAAGATGTTCTGAAGGTCGGTCAGGAAGTGGAAGCCCGCGTCATCAAGGTGGACAAAGTGGAGCGCCGCATCGGTCTCTCCATTAAGGCGGCCAACTACTCAGAGGAAGAGCTGCGTCGGGAATCCGAGGCGTTCGACACCTTGCGGCCGGGCGAAGATATGGTCGGCTTGGAAAAGGCGTTTGCCGCTGCCGAGCAGGAGGACTATCGCCCGGGCGAGTCCAAGGCCAGCAAAGACCCCAAGAAGTAGGGACTGGAATCGGCGCCCGGCGCCGTGAGTGATCATACCAGCGTCGTCGTGAACGACTGGGGCTGCACGTATTACGTGGCTGTCGTCCCCAGGAGTGCGCTGCAGAGTCGCTTTTCGGATTAACTCTGTCGTAAACTGGCTGCACCCTAATGCTGGCCAGTGTTAGCGCCGTCATATTCCACGTCCTCGTCGCGGTAGCGCTACTCACGCTGCCGGGATTAGCTATACTGGCAATCGGTGCGTGCCGAGCCCCGTTAGGCCTGCTCTCCCGAATCACCATCGCGCCGGGAATCACGATCGCGCTGACGGTTCTTCTATTCGTCTGGTGCGACCTGTTGCACGTCACCGTGGGACCGTTCCTACCATGGTTGATGTTGGTCATTTCCATTGCGGTGTTGATCATTATCGGCCGACGACGCGGCGGTGACCTTCCCGGACTTTTCTTCTCTGTCCGCAGCAATCTCGGCGACTGGTCGGCGGCGATCGGATTAATCGCTGTCCTGGCGATCTTCCTGGCGGTCCGTTTCCGCGCCACCTGGGGATGGTGCGTTCCACCGGGCGTCGATACCGAGCAACACACGATGATCGTGCAGTTGCTGATGGAACATCGCGGTCTCTTCTCTTCATGGGCTCCCTACAGTGACGCCGAGACGTTCACCTATCACTTCGGTTTCCACGCGATCACGGCAACCTTCGGTTGGTTAACGCACCTGAATGGTGCCGATTCAGTGTACATCATGGGACGAGTCCTGGCGGCGGCCGCAGCTGCTTCGTTATTCGCATTGGTTCGGCTTTGGACCCGCAGCGCCTGGGCTGGAGCGTTTGCGGCGGCATTTTGGGAAATTACGTCTAACTACTTTTTTCTTTTCGAAGTCATGGGACGCTGGGCGCTCCTGGCCGGGCTCACTTGCCTGACAAGCGGATTGGTTCTGCTGTCACTTTATCTTCGTCCTGCACCTTTAACGCGCCGGACGGGTCTGGGATTGCTCTGCGCAATTACCACAGGAGGACTCGCGCTCACGCAGTACAAGAGTGCCATTCTATTCGCGGTCCTCGCCGGTAGCTTGTTCCTTTTTCGCTGTGCTTCGCAGTTCATCAAAAAACCTGGTCGCTCCTTGCATCGCATCACCCGCTTGATATTCCGAATTGCCGCAGTGGCGGTCGTGGCAGTGCTGCTTGCCGCGCCAAGGCTTCATGCCGTCATGGAGGCTCGGGCCGGTCGTTACCTGAAAAAAATCGTCCTCGAAGCCCCAGCTGCCTCGATCAGCAAATTTGACCAACCCACACTCAATGCCTGGGGCATACTACGAAGCCGATTCAGCGATTGGCGCAAGGCGACGGTTTCGAGCCTGGCCATCGCCGGATTGATCGTCATGGTTAAACGCCGTCCCAACGCGCTCTGGTTTCCGGTCGGCTGGATCCTGATCACACTCGTTATGAACCCGGCGCTGATCGGAAGCAGTCGGCTCGGATTGATAGACGAAATTCATTGGAAGCTGGCGGTGGACTGCTGCTTCGCAGCGATGGCCGGGTTCTTGGTTGGAATGATTATCGAATATTTGAAGCCAGCATCCTCGCTGCTTGCCACTGCGGTAGCCGGTGTGATCCTGCTTGCCGTTAGTCTGCGCGGGGCGATGGCTTTGCCCACCATTTATGATTCCGTTAGGTATGTAATGCCGGACGATTTGCGGTTGATGAATTGGATTCGGCAGAGTGTTCCGGACGCGGAGCTGATCGCCGGGCGGGTCGAACCCGAACACGGTGAAATGCTCGGCTGGGACGCGATGATGTGGCTGCCGTATTTCACCGGTCATCGCACCAATCACACCAGTTTGGCGGCGGCCTTGGAACAAGGACCGACCGAATCGCGCCGGCGGTGGAAGGAATTTAGTGCCGAACTGTACCGCCGGGATATGTCGATCATGGATGCGGCCGCGTGGATGCAGGAACGAGGGTTTCGATGGTTTTACGTCGGCGTTTTGGAACGCCGCCGAGACGTTCAGCTACTGGAGCAACTCGCTCGAAATCCTGGGCTTGAGGTGGCACATCAGGAGGGGGACGCGCTAATATACCGCGTCAGGTAAAAATCAATCAATTGCGCCGCCTTTCCCTCGTGTGGTACCATAGATTCGCATGTCCGTCCCTCGAGAAACGAACGGCCAGACCGTTCCGGCGACGCCAGAATTGTCGGTAGTTATCGTAGTGGGCGGTCAACGCGAACGCGCCGCCCGCGCTCTTCGCAGCCTGATCGATCAAAGCTTCATCGATCGGATGGAGATTCTCCTCTACGATCTTGGCCCAGAAGATTATCCGCCGCTTGCCGGTAGCGATCATCAGCATGTCAGGCTCACGCGCCTCGGGCCGAGGGGGCTTTTAGGGCACGCACGGGCGGACGGCGTGCGGAGAGCCAAAGCTCCGGTCGTGGCGTTCATGGAAGAGCATTGTGAGATGCATCCCGGTTGGGCGGAGACGATCGCGATGGCGCACCGCGAACCGTGGGCAGCAGTCGGGTCGCAGCTGGTTAACGCAAATCCGAAAGCCGGGGTAAGCGACGCAGCATTTCGGATGAACTACGGAATCTATACCCGCCTGGTTGTTCCACGTGGTCCCACAACAATGATCCCTGGTCAAAACGCCGCCTACAAACGGGATGTTCTGTTGCAGTACGAACCGCTGTTGGATGACATCATGGGCGCCGATCTCCTCTTGCAATGGAAACTACAGCAGGACGGTTATCGCATGTTTCATGAGCCGGCAGTGAAGATGGCTCATCATAATGAGAACACTTTCCACAGCCTAGCGGTCGGGGTGTTTTATTGGAACTGGTGTTTCGCCAGCCTCCGGGCGCGTATGTTCAAGTGGAGCCTGCTTCGCCGCGCGAGCTGGATCGCGCTGTCGCCTTTGATGCCCCTGGTACGGCTGGCCAGAGTTTCGAGCCAGGTGATGCTCAAACGCCACATCCCATTGCTCCAGTTCTTGAGCGACATACCGTTTTTCCTGGGAATCAACTATTGCGCCGCCGCCGGCCAGCTCGTTGGTCTGCTTGGCCCGGCGAATCATGCCATTAAGAAATTTTCGCACTTCGAGATGAATGAGCCCCGGCTTTCGCAGGCTGAATTCTGCCGATGAAACAGCCGGGGGCGACTGCACCAGCGGTATCGGTCATCATCCCGGCTTTTGAGTCGCAGGCGACCGCACGAGCCACCCTGGAGAGTTTACGACATCAAACCTTTCGTGAATTCGAAACCATCCTGATCGACAGTGGGCGGACTAACGAGGTTGCCGAAATCGCAGCGGATTTTCCGGAAGTGCGCTATCAGCGGTCACCGCGCCAATTGCTGCCACATGAAGCTCGGAACGTTGGTGCTGAACTCGCAACCAGTGACGTTCTGGTCTTCACCGATCCGGACATAGTCGCCGCACCGGACTGGCTGGAAAAACTGGTAGGCGCTCACCGCCACGTGGGTTCGGCGATAGCTGGAGCTGTTGCCAGTTTGCAGCGCAGTTGGTTGGAAACGGGGGTTCATCTCGCCAAGTTTGACATCTGGTTACCGGCACAGGGCAATCGGCTGGTACCGGTTGCGGCATCGGTAAATTTTTTGTGCAGCCGCGAGCTACTCCGCCGCGCCGGCGGCTTCGATGGTACCGAAATGATCGGCGATACGGTATTGAGCTGGGACCTAACCGACCTGGGAGAAGATCTCCCCTGTATCGGTAACGCGATTGTGTATCACGATCACCGTTCGACATTCAGCCAATTGTTGCACGAGCGGTTCGTGCGAGGTGCTGACTTCGGACGTTTGCGCAGCGATCGGGAGACTTGGACGGTTGGTCGAACCATGAACGTGATCCTCGTTAGCGTCGTGCCACTGCGCCTGCTGAAACTCACACTGCGGTCGCTCACAAACAGTCTCAGAGCAGGATGCATTTTCGATGGTCTAAGGACCCTTCCCATCATCGTAGCCGGCCACGCTGCCTGGCTCGCCGGAGAAATCAGTCAATACTGCAAACGTTTGCATGTGCGGTGGGCTGCGCCTGAGGCCAAGGAAGCGTGTATGTGACGATGCTGGTGCACAACACGATTGGGCGAGGCACATTTGACCGCGCTCACTCGTTAGGGCGCCATCTCGTCCGAAGCGGTCACACCGTCACCTTGTTCGCGGGGGCCAGCGCGCGCGCGACGCCCCGCCACCATTTCATGAATGGGGTGGAGGTGATCGAAGCATCCGATCCCCTGCCCGCCCGGGCCCGCGAAAGTGGCTTGAGTCCGTTTGATCTGGTGCATCGGATGCGCTGCGTGGCCTCGAGACAATGCGACGTCGTTCATTGTTTCGACCATCGTCCCGCGGTTTCGTTCCCTGGGATCCGACTGGCCCGGATGAAGCGCGCCGCATGTATCTTCGACTGGGCAGATTTGTGGGGCCAAAACGGCATCGCCGGCGAACGGCGACCGCTCGCCCGCATGTCTCTTGGAGCGATTGACCATTTTCTGGAACAGCGCGTTCGGCGCAACGCCGATGGCCTAACCGTTATCAACAGCGCTCTCAGAGACCATGCTCACAAGCATTTCCGTAGTCCTATCCACCTGCTGCCGGTTGGCGCCAGTTCGGATCTGATCAAACCGCTGCCGAAGATGGAAATGCGCAAGCGGTTCGGTTTGCCGGAGGACCGACCAATCGCCGTTTACACCGGATTAGCGCCTTACGATGTAGCATACCTCGCCGAGGCCTTTGTCCGAGTACTGAAACAACATCCCCGCGCGCTGCTCGTCACCAGCGGCCGTCCGTTTCCAATGGTCGATCAGATCTTCAAAGCAGCCGGATATGCGGATCATCTCCTGTGCCTGGGTATGCTTGACCGTGAAGCGCTGGCCGCGGCCATGTCCTCCGCCGATGTGCTCCTTTTGCCGTACACCAATCGGCCGGTGAACCTTTTCAGGTACCCGAACAAACTGGGAGATTATCTCTCGGTCGGCCGTCCCGTGGTCACAAATGCAACCGGCGACCTCGGCCGACTGGTAATCGAGGAAAAGGTAGGATTTGCGGTGCCGGATACGACAGAGGCATTCGCGGCTGCGATAGCGCGTTTGTTTGCTGATCGTGATCTCGCCGAGGACATTGGACGCAGAGGCCGTTGCGTCGCTGAAAATAAGCTAGACTGGCGCTTCCTGGCCACCGGGCTGGAGCGGTTCTACGAGCAGGTTGTCTCCAGTCGCAGTTAACGCCGCGTCCGATTTTCGGAGTGGCATCATAAACGCATAACTGATCGTTAGGCGGATGGCCGCCACTGCCGCTCCTGCCCTAACCAGTCCGGCCGGGCCGCTGATCCTGGTCCAAATCACCATCACCGCGATACCCACCACTGCCGCTGCGCATTGTGTTCCGGCGAACCGATTCAGCAACGGGGCCGGCGCCAGGTATCCAAGGAATGCGCGAGGTACAATTTCTACGAGCCGGCATCCGGCAGCGATGACCAACCACGGCAGAAACGGCAAAGCCGTATCATAGCGGCCTTGGTAAAGCCGGTGAACGAGCGGCTGAAGCCCTACTGTTACCGCCAATACCAGAAAGCCTGC
>JBJMXE010000089.1:0-18163 GCA_045809745.1 Chthoniobacterales bacterium
CAGCTCTACATCAAGCAAAGGAAGAATGAACTGACGCTCAGCGGCGAGAGCTCATTTCCGGCTACCGCGGCCGGCTGGTTGCGACCGGATTTCCGCGGCAATGTCTCGGCATCGATCGATGATCTCGGAGATTTTGCCAGCCTGTTTGGTGCTGATCGCCAGGATTTTGCGGGGCGCATCGAAGTGGAAGGAACGTTCAACGCCCGAGACCGCCGCGTCGGCGGCAACCTCGTCGCCAATGGGACCGGCCTAACGATGTTCAAAAGTTCAGTCGATGAATTTCGGTCCACCCTGAATATCGGCCACGATCAGATCGAGATCGTCGACATGGAGTTCCGGCGAAAGGACGACCGATTGGAGATGCGTGGGAAAATCGATACCTCCGCCGAGCACAATTATTCCGGAGCAGTCGATGCCACGATCGCTGACATAACCCAATATGTTGGTGGGACGACTGATCGTCTCAAGCGAGCTCCGGTGCCGGCGACGGTTCATGCCGACGTCACCTCTTCACTTTGGGAAGCTCACGCAGTGTTGGATCCGGCGGTCTCCAGCCCCATCGATATCACATCAACCTTCCCTCTCCGGATCGGACAACCTCTGCAACAAGTGTGGACTGCTCCGATCAACGTCCACATCGATGCGCCCATGGTGCGGCTGGCAGAAATAACGCCGGCAGCGTGGGCGTTGCCTTTTCACGACGCCACGGCCATGGCTGAACTAACCATCACCGAGACCGCGCGGCATCCCAGAATTGTCGGATATCTGCAATTGTCGGGAGCAGTTTTCGGCGCGAACCGGCTGGATGGCCGCTCCAGGTTTGAAGGAAATGTCGGGGTTATCGAGACGATCAAACTCGCCAATCAACATCAAGAAGCGTTTTTCTCCGGTAGCATCGATCTCCACGATACCGAACACGTGAGCGTGCAACTCGTTCCCGATCAGTCCGTCTATGATGGGTCAGGTCCGGTGCTCGACTGCGTCAGCACAACGAACCTGGTAGCGTTCGATCCAGCGACAAGCGCCCCAATGGTCGATTCATTTAACCTAACCGGTGGCATTGGGAATTCCGATTGGCTGGTGACCGTCCGCGAATCAGACTTCGCCAGTCTGTTAAAAGGCACTCTGACGCCGAACTTAAGCAGGACCTTGCAGTGGTGCCACCGGCCAAATGCACCGGAGCAAGCGCTCACGCTGGCAATCTCCTCTCCGCCCGCACCCTCGCCTACGCCTCCGCCGCGACCGCGGAAAAAGCGACGTTAGCTGGGGTGAGGCTCAGGGAATGACTTCCATCCCGGATAGCGCTGAAGGGATCGGGCCATTCGCACTGACCAGCCAGCGGGCAAGCTTATGCTGCAAGTCCCCGGTCAGACTGATTCGGCAATCGGGACCGGCATCAACGCGTAGCGGTTCGGCGTCAACGCGATCGAACAATAACTGGACCCGGCGCACACCTGGTGAACCGGCTAAGAGCTGACGAACTTCCCGCAGTTCGTCACTCGTGGTGGCAGCGGAGAATTGCAAAAGTACCGCCGGTTCGTCGAACCCGTTTGTCGGCTCTTCTCTCACTGCGCTTCCGTTAGGCCGAACGCGGCTCAACAAGCGGAGGCGCTGAGCGGTAATCCGCGGCAAATCGCCACGAGTATCAATTGCCCCTCTCACTTCCACCACCCGTCCGGTGGCGAGAATCTCCGAGACCTGCACGTAAACGTCGTTCCAGATCACCACCTCGGTGGTACCGGTCAAGTCCTCCACCCACACCACGGCAAATGGTTTGCCTTCCTTTTTGGTGAATTTCTTCTCCAGTTGAACAATCGCACCTGCCACTTTTACCTGGGTTCTGTCCGCCGCCTCTTTTAAAGACGCAATGGTCGGATAATTATTCGCTGCGAAAACGGTGGCATAGGCATCAAGCGGATGGCCGCTCACGTAGAAACCAAGCAGCTCTTTTTCGTAGGACAACTTCTCGTGCTCGGTCCAGGGCTGGATGGTTCGCGGCCTGACCGTTAGGGCCGGAGCGGAAACTTCATCAAATAGCGATACCTGACCCGCTGCTCGATCCCGATGCGCGACTGCCGCTCCGCCTAACGCCTCATCAATGCAGGCGAAAAGATCCGCGCGCTCACGCTTCAGGAAGTCGAACGCGCCGGCCTTAACCAGGCTTTCCAACATCTTCTTGTTGGCGACGCGAGTGCCAAGGCGGCCGCAAAAATCGTCCAAAGACTTGAACTCGCCGGCCCGATCCCGTTCAGCGATTGCGAACTCCATCGCTCCTTCGCCCACATTCTTGATGGCGGCGAGACCGTAGCGAATGGCGAACCTGTAGCCGGTGTCGTTAACGCCGGCTGACCCGATGCCGGGTTCACCGCCCCCGGCTAGAGGTTCCGGAGTAAACTTCAAACTGCTCTTGTTGATGTCCGGCGGCAGAATGGCGATTCCCATTCGCTTACATTCGCCGACGAAGACCGAGATCTTGTCGGTGTTGTTGATTTCGTTACTGAGCAATCCGGCCATGAATTCAACCGGATAATGAGCTTTGAGATAGGCCGTCTGGTAGCTGACCACCCCGTAGGCCGCACTGTGACTCTTGTTGAAGCCGTAGCCGGCGAATTTCTCGAGCAGATCGAAAACCGCATTGGCCTTCTTCTCCGGGATGTTGTTCGTGCGAGCGCAGCCCTCGATGAAGTTTTTGCGCTCGTTAGCCATCTTCTCCTTGTCCTTCTTGCCCATCGCCCGACGGAGAAGGTCGCCCTGCGCCAGTGAATAGCCGGCCAGCTTGCTTGCCGCCGCCATCACTTGCTCCTGATAAATCATAACCCCGTAGGTGTCGGAGCAGATTTCCTGCAACAACGGGTGCTCGTACCGGATCTTGGTCAGGCCTTTCTTGCGCTTGATGTAATCACCGATCAGATCCATCGGGCCCGGTCGATACAACGCGATCAACGCGATGATGTCGTCCATCTTGCGAACGTCGAATTGTTTGGCCGTACTCGTCATCCCGCCGGATTCCATCTGAAACAGTCCGATAGTTTCGCCGCGATTGTAGAGATCGAACGCTTTCTGATCTTCGATCGGGATGTTCTTCAGCGAGAAATCCGGCTCCCGTTGCCGAATAAGCTTCAGGGTGTCATCGATAACCGTGAGCGTCTTCAGCCCGAGGAAATCCATTTTCAACAAGCCAAGATCATTCAACGGGCCCATCGAATATTGGGTGATGACGTCGCTACCTTTGGTGTCGCGGCAGAGCGGCACGTACTCGGTCAGATCGCGATCGGCAATCACCACACCGGCAGCATGAATGCCGGCATTGCGTGAAAGGCCCTCCAGAATTCTGCCGTATTCAAATACCTGCCGTGTCTCCCGCTCGTTCGCGATCGCGCGTTTCAGATCCGCGTTTTTCTCAATCGCGGTGTCGAGCGTGATATTCAGCTCGTTAGGGATCATTTTGGCAATTCGATCGGCAGCGGCGTAGGGCAAGCCGATTACCCGGCCGACGTCGCGAACGACGCTCTTCGCCTTTAATTTACCAAAGGTGATGATCTGAGCGACACGGCGCTCGCCGTATTTCTGGCGCACATACTCGAGCACTTCCCCACGGCGCGCTTCGCAGAAGTCGACATCGATATCCGGCGGAGAAATTCGATCGGGGTTCAGGAACCGCTCAAAGATCAATCCGTACTGGAGCGGATCGATGTCGGTAATGCCGATCGCGTAGGCAACCAGCGATCCGGCTGCCGAACCACGGCCGGGACCTACCGGGATGCCCCGCTCTTTGGCGAATCGAATAAAATCCCAAACGATGAGGATGTAACTGACGAAGCCGGTCTTCTCGAGTACGCCGAGTTCGTAATCCAAACGTTCCAGCAATTGCGCATCGTTGGTAGCGCGTTCGCCGTAACGTTCGGCCAGACCGCGCTGACAGAGATCCCGCAGGTAATGCTCTCGGGTCTGGCCTTCCGGCGCCGGGTACTCCGGGTATTTCGAACGTCCGAATTCCAAGTTCAGATTGCAGCGCTCTGCGATCGCCAGCGTGTTGGAAATCGCTTCCGGAAAATCGCGGAACAGTTCGCGCATCTCCTCCGGTGACTTGAGATAAAGCTCCGGTTTATAGTGCATGCGCTGCTCATCGGACACCATCTTTCCGGTGCCGATACAAAGCATCACGTCATGGGCTTCATGATCGCTGCGCCGAAGGAAATGCACGTCGTTAGCGGCAACCAGGCCGACGCCGATGTCCTTGGCGATCTGAGGCAGATGACAGTTGCACTGTCGCTGCTCTTCCATGCCGTGATCGTGCAACTCGATGAAGAAATTCTGCGGACCAAGAATATCGCGATACTCGGCGGCCGATTGTTTGGCCTGGTCAATTCGGTTTGCCTGAAGCGATGAATTCACTTCGCTGGCCAGACAACCGCTAAGACCGATCAAACCCTCCGAGTGTTGCGCCAAAAGCTCCTTATCGATTCGCGGTCGATAGTGAAAGCCGTCCAGGTGCGCGGTTGAAATCAGCTTCACCAGATTTCGGTAACCGGTTTCGTTTTGCGACAGCAACGTAAAGTGATATGCCGGATCGCGAATGGAACTGGCGCGATCCCTGTGCGATCGCGCAGCGATATATGCTTCGCACCCAATGATCGGCTTGATTCCCGCTCGTTGCGCTTCCTGGTAAAATTCAATCGCCCCGAACAGATTTCCGTGATCGGTAATAGCGACCGCAGGCATGTTGAATTCCGCAGCCTGTTTCATCAGGTCCTTCATCCTGATCGCACCGTCGAGAAGCGAGAACTCGGTGTGCAGATGAAGATGAACGAATGAATCGCGGGGCATTCAATTCAGTAATAAAACGATGACAAAAAAGCGCAAGATTCGTCAGAGCGAAAAATGCGTACTGTAGCTGTTTCGCTCTGCCAGAGCGTCGCCAGAACAAATGTAGGTGCGCCGCGCCGCTCACACAGCGGCGGCTACAGGAGTGCGATCCCGCAGCTCCGACAATGACACACACCCGGGGACGACCCACGCCAAAAGCGTGGTCATCCTGAGCGAGGTGCCAGTCCGCTCGGACCGAAGGATCTTCTACTTGACTGAGGCATACCGCAGTTGAGAAGTCGGCGCTCCCCCGAGGTCGTGATCCCGTTTCGCTCGGGATGACATAGCTAAGTGTCAGCATTGCCCGAGAGAACGGTGGCAGGAGCAAATCAACTCGGCCATCCACGATCGCCTGATACCCTAAAAAAAACCAAAGCTTGCATGTGCGGTGCGTCGTTGCTAAGAGACCCCGAAGGCGATCGGGGTCAGCTTCTCTATTTGCAAAAATACGCACGCCGATTACAACGACAGCAGAACCAATGAAAAAGCTGGAAGCGATCATCAAGCCATTCAAACTCGAGGAGGTCAAAGAGGCTCTGGCGGAGCTCGGGATCGAAGGCATGACGGTCACCGAGGTGAAAGGGTTCGGGCGCCAGAAAGGGCACACCGAGATTTACCGCGGCAGCGAATACACCGTTGATTTTCTACCCAAGGTCAAAGTCGAAGTCGTTCTCGCTGATGAGATGGTGGAAAAAGCAGTGAGCGAGGTCGTTCGCGCGGCCAAGACCGGCAAAATCGGGGACGGCAAGGTTTTCGTGCTTCCAGTAGAGCATGCGGTTCGTATTCGGACTGAAGAAATCGGCGAGAAAGCAGTGTAGCGCGCTTGCGCTAACGTCAGATCGACGAATCGTTGGCCGGTTCGGCGAAGAGAACAGGTGCCGATTGATGTAACTGCTGAGCATTCATTTTCAACACAACTCACCATCCCCATTCCAAATCCCATGGCGAAAGACAAAACTCCATCCGATGTCAGCAAACTGATCAAAGATCAGGACGTTAAACTGATTGATTTCAAGTTTACCGATCTACCTGGAACGTGGCAGCACTTCACCACCACGTTAACCGAGTACAACGAGGATATTTTCACCGAAGGCCTCGGCTTTGATGGGTCTAGCATCCGCGGTTGGAAGGTGATCAATGCCTCTGACATGCTCGTTATCCCAGATCCCCGAACCGCCTGGATCGATATCTTCAACGCGGAGCCGACCCTGAGTCTGATCTGCACCATCGTCGATCCGATCACGCGAGAGCCGTATGACCGCGATCCGCGCGGCATTGCCGAAAAGGCCGAGGCTTACCTCAAGAGCACCGGTATAGCCGATACTGCGTTCTTTGGGCCCGAAGCAGAGTTCTTCATTTTCGATGACGCTCGTTACTCCTACAATTCGAACTCCTGTTTCCACCTCGTGGACAGCGCGGAAGGGCATTGGAATTCCGGACGCGAAGAAGTGCCAAACCTGGGCTATAAGATCCGCGCCAAAGAGGGGTATTTCCCGGTCTCACCAACCGACACCCTTCAGGACATCCGCAACGAGATGTGTTTGGAGCTGGAACGAGCAGGCATTCCGATCGAGCGGCAGCATCACGAGGTCGCTACTGCTGGACAGGCCGAAATCGATATTCGCTTCTCGCCGTTGAAGGTGATGGCCGACGCCATGCAGTACTACAAGTACATCGTGCGCAACGTAGCCAAGCGCCACAACAAAACGGTGACGTTCATGCCTAAGCCGCTATTTGGGGATAATGGATCCGGCATGCACACTCACATGTCGCTGTGGAAAGACGATAAACCGCTCTTTGCCGGCAACGGTTACGCCGGTTTGAGCGAGATGGCGCTTTTCTTCATCGGCGGCATTCTGAAACACGCGTCCGCGCTGACCTGCATAACGAATCCCACAACTAACAGCTACAAACGGTTAGTGCCGGGGTTTGAGGCGCCGGTAAACCTTGCCTATTCGGCCCGTAACCGGTCGGCGGCAATTCGAATCCCCACCTACTCGGCTAATCCGAAAGCGAAGCGAGTTGAGTTTCGGACGCCCGATCCGGCCGCCAATCCCTACATCGCATTTTCCGCATTACTGCTCGCCGGACTTGACGGCATTCAGAATCGAATCGATCCGGGCGATCCGCTCGATAAAAATTTGTACGAGCTGCCGCCGGAAGAACTCGCGCAGGTGGCGAGCGTGCCCGATTCGCTGCGCGGCGCAATCGAAGCGCTCCAGGCCGATCATTCATTCCTGCTTCGGGGCGACGTGTTCAATGCCGACTTCATCGCTAACTGGGTCGACATGAAACAGAAGGACTACGACGCGCTGCGGCTGCGCCCGCACCCGTACGAGTTCGCGATGTATTACGACGTTTAGGCGGAGCCTAAACGCCTGGCGGGTCAAGGTATCGGAGGGACGAGCTCGTCTCGTCCCCACTAATCTCTCTCTGTTGAACAAAGGAGACGAGACAAGCTCGTCCGTCCGATTAGATCGCCACCTGCGGACGTCCTCCTCGCCTGGGGGGCCTTTACCTGAATTGTCTTGCAACTTAGGCATTCAGACTGATCTTTTTCACAGGTATGACCTTCCTCGCCAGCCTGACGAACCTCGCCGGACCAGATCTGTTAATCATTCTGCTGATCGTTCTCGTTTTGTTCGGCGCGAAGAAGCTGCCCGAATTAGCCAAGGGCATGGGTCAGGCCGTGAAAGAATTCCAAAAAGCGAAGGACGAATTCACTGACGAACTGCATAAAGCTGCGCCGGTCACGCCAGCAACGCCCGCGGTTCAGCCAGCTCCATCCACTGTGGCCCGCGCCGAGGTCGCTCCCGCTCCAGTCCCGGTTCCTGCGCCGACCCAAACGCACCCGGATCCAAACCAGAACATCCCGCCGGGAACACAGACCAATCAGGTCTAGTTTGTGGCATCGGCATCTTGCCGACGTTCGTTCGCCGCGGCGCCTGCGGCATAAGGTGAAACGGGCGAAATACTCCGTTTGACGCTCGTCACCTAATA
The DNA here is from genome assembly GCA_045809745.1 of Chthoniobacterales bacterium. Taxonomy (GTDB): domain Bacteria; phylum Verrucomicrobiota; class Verrucomicrobiia; order Chthoniobacterales; family UBA10450; genus DATFCK01. The sequence goes on from JBJMXE010000089.1 coordinate 7,867, forward strand.
AGCAACCTTCCGCGTTCCATTTTTATGTCTGAATCGGACCTGCGCACCAACATCAAGGAAATGCTGGTAAAAAACCTGATGTTGCAGACACCGGTCGAACAAATCGGGGACGATCTGCCGCTGTTCGGACCGGATGGACTTGGTCTGGACTCGATTGATGCCTTGGAACTCGCCGTTAGCATGGAAAAAACCTTCGGGGTCAGCGTTCCGAACTCGGAGGTAGCAGGTAAGGCCTTACAATCGGTGAACACGATCCACGACTATATTCTGGAAAAGCGCGCTGCTTCCGCGCAATGATGCAAATGCCGGCCATCTTCCGGCACTGATGTCACACCACGTCCTAACGATTGCCGCTCTGTGCACGGCGCTGGCAGGATGCAGCCACTTCAATCATGGATCATCGTTCCGGGCAATTGCCTCAGAACCCTCAGCGCCTCTGATCGAACTGACCGTACCTGCGACGGTAAGTGACGAGGGCGCAACCACCACCTTTCCCGCCGGAAAGTACAAGCCCGTCTACGAAGACGAAGGCGGGTACTATTATGAGGCACCCGGCAAGGTCCTGATGGATGACATCGCCACCTATGCGTTCGACGGCGGCGTTTATGTAAAGCGTGGCCATACCAATCCCACCCAGTGGTACGTCATTCGTCCTAACGGGCGTCGAACGATGGGTCATTTCAAGGCTCCGCCGATGTACAAAGTGGCGCATTAGCCGCCACTTTAGCCATGCGTAGCCGACGCTCACTTCATCTTCGTCGGCTCAACTTGCTGATCGGCGCGGTTCTCGTGATCGCCGGTCTAACTGGTGGCTTTCTGCTGACCTTCTGGCTTCTGATTGTTCTTCTGCCACTGACCTGCATCGGCGCATCGTGGACCATGGTGTTCACTGCGCGCCGCGCCCGTGACGTTCACATCCTGGCCGCGCCCATCCTAAGCGGGCTGTTTTTGCTTTGGCTGGGGTATTTCAGCCGATATGGCGCCGAGATGCCAACTTGGTATGGCATCTTCATGATTTGCGCACTGCTCATGGGCCAGGCGGCGGTCTACCTCGCAGCCATTCGGCAGCAGGACGATTCGGCAGATGCCTGATTAACCGGCAGTCGCAGTAGCTGGCACTTCGGTTTCGGCCAGGTTGATCGCGTCAATCAGGCGGCGAAACCGACCGAAATCACGACGATGCGGGCTTAACACCAGCCGCGGCAAATTCCACAGCTCGGGCTCATTTTTTTCCTGGGCCAACGCATTCCGCTGAATGATCTGTCCTTTGCGCACCAGATCGGCACATTGCTCATTCAGTTCGGCCACAGCGGCGTCCGTTAGGCGTTGCGACAATCGAATCACCAGCTGATCTCCGACCCAGCGCACCGAATTGTAGATCTTGTAGAACTGCAAAATCTCGGCGGCTGCTTCATCCACGTCATGGACGATTTTGAACATCTTGAAATCGTCGCTGGAAACGAATCCAAGTTTGAACAGGTGTTCGGTCAGGAACCGCATCCAGGTTGCCCAGTAAGTTCCCCCCGGCCGATCCAGCAACACCACCGGTATGACTCGCGCTTTGCCGGTCTGCATCAAGGTTAACGCCTCGAACGTCTCATCCATGGTGCCAAACCCGCCCGGAAATAGCGCGAACGCGTGGGTTTCTTTTACGAAGTTCAACTTACGGGTGAAGAAGTAATTGAAATTCACCAGCTTCGGATCGCCTTCGATGATCACATTCGCCCGCTGCTCGAACGGCAGCCGGATGTTCAGGCCGAAACTGTGCTCGCGGCCTGCCCCCTTCTGCGCCGCGCCCATGATGCCATCACCCCCACCGGTAATGATCATATAGTTCTCCTCCACCATTCGCCGGGCGAATTCTTCCGCCACTTTGAACTCCGGAGCATCCGCCGGAGTCCGCGCGGAACCGAAAACCGCGATCTTTCGGTAAGCCGCATAGGGCTCGAAAACTTTGGCTGCGGAGCGCAGTTCTTTGAGTGAGCGATTGATCAATTTCAGATCGGCGACATTCATTTCGTCCCGCGCCATCTTGAGGGCGGTAATGATCATTTCCTCGATCAGCTCGGGGTTCTTTTTAGCGCCCCATTGGGCGACCAGTTGCTGGACTCGAGCGTCCCATTCCGGGCCCAACGTAGCCATACGCCGGCTCGGCTGATTTTGTATGCTCCCGGCGGTAAAATCTTCCACTCGCTACCATCTAGCCTGCCCCATGCCGAACGCACGCGAAATTGTTCCACGGGCCGGGCGGGGCTGAGGGTCGGAGCCATATGCGAGCCGAGTGCGCCCTGCACGTTCGAGTCTACCAACGTTGGGGTACTTGCCAGAGACAAACTAAACAAACGACGGTGTCATCCTGAGCGAAGTCGAAGGTCCTCTCCTACTTGGGTGGCGTGTACTGCGAATGGGAGGTCCCTCCGACTTCGCTCGGGATGACATAGCTATCCTTTCATGGACAGATTACCCGGTCTCGATCAGCTCTTTGAGAATTTTGTGCATGTTCCGAATTGGCAGCGAATAATGCCCGGCGTTTTCGATAAATCGCGCGGTGCAGTTCGGCAGCCGTTCGGCAACCTCTTCGGCCACGCGGTAGGAAAAGCTGCGATCCTTTTTCCCATGCCACAAACGCACCGGCACAGTGACATCTTCCAATCGGAACCCCCACGGCCGGGCATAAATCTGCGCGTCCAGCATCACGCCTAACGCCGAGCCGCGCCAGGCCCGTCGCTGGCTTTCGAAGCAGGCGTTGAATGCCACGGCGTCTTGCAACGCCTCGGCATCGCAGGGTTGAAGCGTTCGCAACAGTTTCCTCGCGACGTGAACCGACGTTTTCATCGATACGAAAGGACGCGTCGCGCGAAATCCGGTACGCAGCAGTCGCGGAAATCTCCGATCTAACGCCAGCATCCAACGATACAGCGGAAGCAAACCGCTCTGATCGCGCAGCTCTGCAATGGGTGGAGCGCCGCTCGCTATGGCGATGGCGCTGACCCGTGACGAGATGGCCCAGGCGGTGACATAGGCATAAGGTGCGCCGCCCGAGATGGCCAGCATGCGAAAACTCGATACGCCCAGACGATCGGCCAATGCCTCGGCAACTGGCGGCCAGTCGCCCAATTGACGATCAGGCATTAGCGCGGAGGCACTGATCCCGGGCCGATCCGGCGAGATGATACGAACCCCTAATTCCTTCGCCGCCGCTTCCGTTAGTTCACCCATGGTGGCTGAACTCGGCCAGCCATGACAAAAGATCACCGGAACGCCCTGCGGATCGCCATATTCCATAAAAGCGAGGCGCTGTCCGGTAGCTGGAATGGTTAGCAGACTTAGCTCATTCCCCCGCGGGTTCGCTTTATTGCGTTGCAACATCGGAACGTCTAATTGAGATTGTCATGCGGTTAAGACCCGCTGGTCGTGCGTATTAGTAGTATGGATCAGTCATCACAACGTTCTGGCGGGAAAATTACGGTACACGGAATGGGTCTCGGCGCACCGACCCCGGAGCAAGTCGAAAAACGTGCCCGCGAGATCGCTTTCATCGCTGAGCGCGACCCGGACAATTTTACCGATGCGGACTGGGATCAGGCGAAACGCGAGTTGCACGGCGAATCCGTGCCGGTTGCGCCGGAAGAGACCGAAGGCGCCGCCACCATGCAGAACGAATGGGAAATCACGCCGGACGATCGGGGCCATCAGGTGACAACCGGTGCAAATGACGACGAAGAGACAGTGGCTCAACAGTTAGTGTCGGAAGGCTTGGACGAGGCGACTCACGATCAAATGCTCGAGGCGAGGAGGGACGAGCTTGAGCAGGAAGGCGGAATCGTTTGAGCCCGGGCGCAGCCGCTACAGCCACGCCGGAAGCGACTGCCGATGAGCGCGGCCGCAGACCGTCGCTTCGTGAACGGCTGCTGGCAGACTTCCAGCGGGTACGTGGATTCACTGAAGCGGTAACGAGTGATCTCGCACCGGAAGATTGCGTGGTGCAATCAATGCCGGACGTTAGTCCCACGAAGTGGCACCTCGCCCACACCACCTGGTTTTTCGAAACATTTGTGCTGAAGAAGTGGGTGCCAGGTTACCAGCTCGAGGTTCCGGAGTATGCCTACCTTTTCAACTCCTACTACAACGCGGCCGGCGACATGCATCGCCGCGATTTACGCGGTCTGATTTCGCGACCCACGGTGGATGAGACGCGCCGCTATCGCACTGCCGTTAATTCTCACGTTGCCGAACTCATGGAGAGCGCAAATGATGAACTGCTCACCGAAATGGAACCCATTCTGGTGCTGGGAATGCATCATGAGCAGCAACATCAGGAATTGCTGATCACCGACATCAAACACGTGTTCTCCCAGAACCCGCTCTATCCGGTCTTCCGCCGAAGCAACCTGGTCCGAACGGCAGACGCTGCTCAGCCGATGAACTTCGTGGAATTCGAGGAGGAGATCGTCGAGATGGGCCACTCCGGCGCCGGGTTCTCTTATGACAATGAGGGCCCTCGACATCGGGCGCTGATTGCGGCGGGTGCCATTGCCTCACGACCGGTCACCAACGGCGAGTATCTGGAGTTCATGGATGCCGGTGCCTACGTCCGATCGGAATTCTGGCTGTCGTTAGGCTGGACGACGGTGAACGAACAGCGCTGGCAGGCCCCCCTCTATTGGATCAAGCGTGACGGCGAATGGTGGAATTTCACCCTCTCGGGAATCAGGAAAATCGAACCGACTGAACCGGTGACACACGTGAGCTACTTCGAAGCGGACGCGTTCGCGAATTGGGCGGGAGCACGCTTGCCCACCGAATTCGAACTCGAGCGGGTTGCCAGTCAGCAGGAGATCAGAGGAAATTTCGTCGAGGATGAGCATTTCCATCCCCAGCCGGCTCCAGCAGGTGGTGATGACCAGATCAGGCAAGTTTTCGGCGACACATGGGAGTGGACACGAAGCTCTTATTCGCCATATCCGGGGTATCGCGCCGAGCCTGGTGCGCTCGGTGAATACAACGGCAAGTTCATGTGCAACCAGTATGTGCTTCGTGGCGGATCTTGCGCCACCTCCCGAACCCATATTCGCCCTACCTATCGTAATTTTTTCCAACCCGAAAAGCGGTGGCAATTCACCGGTATCCGACTAGCTCGCGATCCTCGATGAATTCCTCGCTTCCAGGCGAGGCGCTGATTCGTTTCGGCGCCGAATCAAACACGTTTTTCGACCAAGTCGTGGCCGGGCTGTCGCAAACAGTGCGGACATTGCCATGCAAATTTTTCTACGACGACCGGGGAGCGCAGTTGTTCCGCAAAATCTGCGAGCTGCCGGAATACTACATCACGCGCGCCGAGCTCCAGATTCTTCGGCTGCAGGGCGCAGACATTGCAGCAACTCTGGGGGATCATATCGAGTTGATTGGGCTCGGAACCGGCGCCGGCACCAAGACGCGGATCCTTCTCGAGGAACTGGATCGCCCTGCCGTCTACATGCCCATTGATATCTCGCGCGAGCAACTTGAGAACTCGTGCGAACGTTTCCGAATGCTTTTTCCGGGCCTAACGATTTTTCCGATTTGCAGCGATTACCTGCAACCTTTCGACCTGCCGCTGCCCCGGCCGCCTTCTTCGCGCAGTGTCATTTATTTTCCCGGATCGACGATTGGAAATTTTGAGCCGCACGATGCCACCGATTTTTTGACGCGGTTGGCTGAGCTGGTGGGACCCGACGGCGGCCTGCTGATCGGCGTCGACCTGCAGAAAAATCGGGCGGTGATTGAAAGCGCATATAACGACGCGGCTCGCGTGACTGCCGCCTTCAATCTGAATCTGCTGGTTCGGGCGAACCGCGAACTCGGTGCCGACTTCATCATCGAACAGTGGCGACATCAGGCAGATTACAATTCAGCAGAGGGGCGGATCGAAATGTATCTGGTCAGCAGCACCGACCAATCGGTTCACATTGGCCCGCACGAATTCTTGTTTGAGAAAGGCGAACGGATCCTAACCGAATATTCCTACAAGCACACGCCGGCTGGGTTTACGATGCTCGCTGACAAGGCGGGGTTTCGCTTCCAGCAGCTCTGGACCGATACGGACGAGTTGTTTGGCCTTTTCTACTTCACCGTCACAAGCTGATAATCACGTGACGGGATGTCACAAACCCGCCGTCACGACAAAACGCCGTCACCAGAACACTTCGGTTAGGCGAGCTCACATGGCCACGGCGAATTCGATGAGCGCGCTGGTCCAACTGGAGAATGTCGCGAAGCGCTTTGGCAAAGCAGTAGCGCTACACCCAAGTTCAGTGGCGTTCGCTCGTGGCAAAACGACGGTGTTGATCGGTCCCAGCGGCTGCGGCAAATCCACGCTGTTGCGGATGATCATCGGATTGATCGAACCCGATGAAGGCACGGTAACCATCGAAAATACCGCGGTCACAGCCCGCAACATCAGCCAGGTTCGACGTCGAACCGGGTATGTCATCCAGGAGGGCGGTCTCTTCCCCCATCTCACGGCGCGGAACAATGTATTTTTAATGGCACATCATATCGGGACACCAGCGACCGAAATGCAGCAACGGCTCGCCGAACTCTGCCAGCTGACAAGATTTCCGGCGGATCTTTTGGATCGTTTTCCGCCCGAACTCTCCGGCGGTCAACGGCAACGCGTGAGTTTGATGCGGGCGCTGATGCTATCTCCCGAGTTGCTATTGCTCGATGAGCCTCTTGGCGCGCTCGATCCGCTGGTCCGGGCAGGGCTTCAGCAGGATTTGAAGGAAATCTTCGCGCAGCTTAAGCAAACCGTCATTCTCGTCACTCATGATCTCGCGGAAGCGGCTTACCTTGCCGATCACATTGTGCTGATGAATGAGGGCCGAATCGTTCAACAAGGATCAATCGACGATCTCCGTCAGCGCCCAGCAAACGGCTTTGTGACCGAATTCATCAACGCGCAGCGAAGTCTGGCATCGGTATGACCAGTTTTCACTGCGTGCTCTGGCTGGTGATTGTCCTTGCCCTGCCAACGGCCGGCGCGCGCACCGAGCCGATGGTGATCGGCTCGAAGAAGTTCACCGAGTCGTATGTGCTCGGCGAAATCGCAAAGCGCGCTTTGATGAATGCCGGCATTAACGCCGAACACCGTCAGGGAATGGGTGGCACCGTCATTCTGTGGCAGGCGCTGCGCGGCGGCCAGATCGACGTCTATCCGGAATATACCGGAACGATCGTTCAGGAAATTCTGAAAAGAAGCGACAAACTCAGCTTTGATGATATGGCAGCTGCGCTGACGAGACTCGGTGTGATCACCAGTCGGCCGTTAGGCTTCAACAATACGTATGCCCTGGTGATGCGGCGAGATCGAGCACAGGCGCTCGGCATTAAGTCCATCAGCGATCTTGGATCTCATCCTGAGCTGAAATTCGGCCTCACTCACGAATTTCTCGATCGACAGGATGGTTGGCGACCTCTCGCCACCGAATACCACCTGAATCGGCAGAATGTCGTCGGTATCGATCATTCCCTCGGCTATCAGGCGTTAGTCAGCCAGTCCGTGGACGTGAAGGATGCCTACTCGACTGATGCGAAGATAGCCGAGCTGGATCTGGTCAGCCTTGAGGACGACAAAAAGTTCTTTCCGCGTTATGACGCCGTTCTGTTGTTTCGAACCGCGGCGCCGCCGCACGCAATTGAAGTTCTACGCCACTTCGAAGGCACGATCGACGAACAAACGATGACACGACTAAACGCCGAAGCCGAACGCACGAAGAACTACGCACGCGCTGCTGCCTTGTATTTCGGTGACAACGGAACGGCGAACCGTTACCTCGGCGAAAACTTTGCGCATAAGCTCACCAGGTGGACGGTTCGTCACCTGCAGTTGGCCGGCGTGTCACTGCTGTTCGCAGTCCTCCTGGGAGTTCCATTGGGTATAATCGCGAGCCGTGGCGGCCTAACCGGTCAGATTATCCTCAGCTTGACCGGAATCGTCCAAACAATTCCATCGCTGGCCCTGCTCGCGCTCCTGGTGCCCCTGCCCTTTTTCGGGATCAGCGTCCGCACCGCGATCTTCGCGCTGTTTCTTTACGGCCTCCTCCCCATCGTGCGGAACACCGCCACCGGCCTGCAGGATCTGCCGCAGGCAATTCGCGATTCGGCGACTGCCCTGGGCCTCGAAGCCAGGGCCCGGCTCCGTAAGATCTATCTACCCATGGCTTCGCGGTCGATCCTGGCGGGGATAAAGACGAGCGCCGTCATCAACATCGGAACGGCTACGCTGGCGGCATTGATAGGAGCCGGGGGGTTAGGCGAACCAATTCTCAGCGGGCTCAACCTGAATGATCACGTGACGATTTTGGAAGGAGCAATTCCGGCAGCGGTGCTGGCGTTGTTAGTCCAATGGATGTTCGATCTATTGGATCGAGTGCTTATTCCCAAAGGCCTGCGATTGTAGCCGGGGCGCTAACCGCGGCCGCATCAAAACTCCGTCAACGCGGCCACGGCGGCTCCTCCGCCGCCGCGCGCATTTGGCATTGTAAGCACAGACCGACTGGCCTCACTTCGGTCTCCGTCTCGCCATTTGTCCAGCCTGCGCCACATTGGCTGCATGGCGATTACTTCCATTAATCCCGCCACCGGCGAGAAGCTGAAGGAGTTTACCGCGTTCGCTCCAGAGGAAATCGAACAGCGGTTGGCGCGCGCTCAACGCGCGTTCGAACATCATCGGCGGCAGCCAATCCCAGTCCGGGCGAGTCTGATGATTGCCGCGGCCTCACTATTGGAGCGCGAAAAGAAAGAACTGGCGAGAATCATCACGCTGGAGATGGGGAAGCTCTTCAGCGCGGCGGTGGATGAGGTCGAAAAATGCGCGCGCGGCTGCCGGTTTTACGCCCAGAACGCGGAACGATTTCTGGAGGATGAGACAGCCCAAACCAGCGCCGCGCGAAGCTTCGTCCGATATGAACCTCTTGGCATCATTCTCGCAATCATGCCGTGGAATTTTCCTTTCTGGCAGGTGTTTCGATTCGCGGCGCCGGCCTTAATGGCGGGGAACGTCGCGGTCATGAAACACGCTGCCAACGTGCCGCAATGCGCGCTCGCGATTGAAGACATTTTTCGGCGGGCCGGGTTCGACGAAGGAGTTTTTCAGACGCTTCTCATCGAAGCGTCCGAAGTGGACAAACTAATCGGAGATCCGCGAATCAGAGCAGTCACGCTGACCGGTAGCGATCGCGCCGGCAGCGCAGTAGCCGCGGCCGCGGCGAGGGAAATCAAAAAGAGCGTCCTGGAATTAGGAGGAAGCGATCCATTCATCGTTATGCCGTCCGCCAATCTTGATGACGCCGTGGCGACCGGAGTGAAAGCACGCACGATCAATACCGGGCAATCATGCATCGCGGCCAAACGATTCCTGATCGCGGACGAGTTGTACGAAAAATACCTCAGCGCCTTCGTCGATCGAATGCGTGCTCTCAAAATCGGCGATCCATTCGATGAGACGACCGATGTTGGACCGCTGGCCAGCGAACACATTCTGAATGGAGTGCACGAACAAGTACGGAAGAGCGTTGCCACCGGTGCCAGCTTGTTAACCGGCGGCAACCGAATCGCCGGCCCGGGGTTTTTCTACGAACCGACTGTTCTCACCGACGTGCCAAAGGATTCACCCGCTTACCGCGAAGAAGTTTTTGGTCCGGTCGCGGCTGTGTTCCGGGTGCGCGATGCGGAGGAGGCGATTGAGTTGGCTAACGACCATGTATTCGGCCTGGGAGCAAGTGTCTGGACGAATGACCGTGAACAGCAGGAGCTGTTTACCTCAGAACTCGACACCGGCATGGTGTTCTTTAATTCGATGGTCGTCTCGGATCCGCGGATCCCATTCGGCGGAGTAAAGCGATCCGGGTTCGGTCGTGAACTCGGCGCCGTCGGCATCCGTGAGTTCATGAACATGAAGACGGTGTGGATCGCGTGAACAGGATGCCCGCGGCAGAAGGCACACGCTCTTGCCTGGGGCCACCCGAACTGTGCAATGACACAACACTGGCACATTTCATGTGCGAAGAGGGCTGTTATCCTGAGCGCAGTCAAAGGACCTCGCCCACTCGCGTGACGCAATCCGCATTTGCGAGGTCCCTCGACTGCGCTCGGGATGAATAGCTACACTCTGCGCCGGACTCAGCGCCGTCGGGCGAGTGACCTGCCGCTCGTAAACGGTATCTAGCTGCCGCCCTTGAACTGATCTTCCTTGTTCTTGAACAGAACGTTGAACGTCGTCAGAGAACCGTAACACCGCGTAATGTATTGATGCAGA
>JBJMXE010000090.1:0-14901 GCA_045809745.1 Chthoniobacterales bacterium
CTGATCAGGCGAAGCTGCTCAAAGCCGAAGCGTTATATCAGCAACAGAAATATTCCGAAGCCGCGCCGGTTTATGCCGATCTGCGCGCTTCGCAGCTTTCGTCAAAGCTTCGAGCCGAAGCGGCTTACAAGCTGGGCTGGTGTTATGTGCAGCTGAAAGATCTCCCGCGCATCGTCGAAGCTTTCACTTATTTCATCCAGGCGTTCCCGGATAATCCCCAGGCGCCGGCGGCGCTGGCCCAACGTGCCCTGGCTTATCAGCAGGACAAAAATTACGAGGTCGCTATCGCTGATTTGAACACCATTCTGGGCAAATATCCCACGGCCCGGGAACGTGAAGCCGCGTTGCAGCAAAAGGCACTGATTCTGGGACAGCAGGGTAATCCGAAGGGCATGAGCGACACCTTTCGCCAGCTATTGAAAGAATTCCCAAAAAGCGCGGCTGCTGCCCAGGCTCAATATTATATCGGTAAAGCAAACCTCGACCTGAAGGATTACAAGGCAGCAATTCCAGCGCTGAACGCTGCTCGCCAGCTCGACAAAGCCAAGTACTACGACGCCGCGACCATCCGAATTATTTCCGCCTACTTCGCTTTGAAAGATCGCGCCGGCCTAACCAAAGAACTGGATGCGTTTCTGGCGGCGAAACCGGACGGTAGCGTGCCGGCAGAAGTACTGGAAACGGTTGGTCTGGAATTTTACAACGAGAAAAATTATCCGGCGGCGGAGAAGTACCTCAGTGCGCTGGTCAAAAACAGCAACGCCACAAACGTGAAACCTGATCTGTGGTTTTATCTGGGTGATGCCGAATCGCGGCTGAACAAATTTCCGGAGGCCGAAGACGCCTACTCGCACTATCTCCAGACTGCGACGGATCCAGCCGGAAAAGCCAAAGCTCTGCTGTCTCTGGGCGCAACCAAGATTTCTGCGCACAAGCCAGACGAGGCGCAGAAAATCGCTGAGGAGATCATGACGTTGCAGCCCGAAGGTCGAGTAAACGCCGAAGCGCGATTGCTGGCGGGCGATGTTCAGGTGGAACGGGGGAATTTTGATGAAGCCGGCAAATCCTTCATGAGCGTGGCGCTGCTTTACGATGATCCGGCCATTACTCCGCGGGCGCTGCAGAAAGCGGCGTCGGCTTATCAACGAGCGGGGAAATCGGACGAAGCCGGCCGCGCTTCGCAACAGTTGCACGAACGTTATCCGAATCAGGCTGGAGGATAGGGGCGGAGTTCATCGCTACCCAACCCGATCAGCCAGGGCTAAGCCGATAGCGCGAGCACATCGATCGGCAACGGCGCCAGAAATTTTGCCGGATCAGCGATTTGCAAAACCGGCCGCGCCAGATTAGCCGCCAAAAAACTCATATCCGGAGTGGGAGCAATTCCAGCCTGCGCGACGATATCGCATTGGCCTAACTGATGAATGACCTCGGAGAGTTTCCGCTCGAGATTATCAATTCGGGTGAATTGAATTGTCCACAGCCCGGCAGCGGTTGCTTCAATGCTTGGACTGAGGCTGAAACAATATTGCAAAAGAACATTCGTTAGCGCCATTTCCTTCGGCAAGGAGCGTGTCTTGATCACCAGGGTGAGGCACCGTGCCAGTCCCTGGCTTGGCGCCATCCCAAGGCAGACGCGCGCTTGTTCAGCGGCGGCATTGAGCTGGATGATCACCGGTTTGTTTTCATTTGCGTCGATCAATGCAACTGGCGTGGCAGAAGCAATCGGTTCGTGCCGAAGTGCGGCCTGGAGAAAAAAATTGGGGACGTAAATTGTAGCGAACATTATCCAGCAACAGTTTTGATGGCACCGTGGGCGCGGCGAACGCGAACACGAAGGAACGACGCGGGATCTTCTCGTTGCAATGCGTCCAGCTTCCAGGCGCTTTCGAGCACGATTTTTAATTGCGCGCTGCTTACCGTATTACAGCGAGTAAGAACCAGGAAAGCGGTGGACGTGCCCTCGACCAATCGTTGCAGTCGATACCAGCTGGTCTGCGGGATTTTCCGCACTTCGGCAGCTGGATTGAGCACAAGATCGATCATGACCAATGGGAAATTGCCATCACGTAACAGGAGATCAGCGCTTTTAATTGCCTGGACGGTAGTCTGACAGCGGAGCCAAAGAAGATGGCGTAGAGCGCAACTACCGACTGGCTGTGGATCAAACGAATCGGTTCCGTCGATTAGCGCCAAAAAATAACCCGCGCGACAGGCTCCATGAACGAGTGCTGCGACGAAAGAAGCGCTTCCGGCGCTGAGATGAGGACTGATTAACTCAGTGATGCTGCCTTTAGGCAGACCGCCGCCGATCGAGCCATCGACATTTTGCAGGCCGGTCACCAGCAGATCGTGATGTGGCGGCGGAGCAGAGGGGAAGCGTTCAGCCAGGAGCGCCCGTAGATCGACAATTTTCCCACTGCTGGCCATGTGTCGATTTTGCCATACCGATGCTATATGTTCAAATGAACATTAACGAGTCACTAGGAATTTTGCGACCACGCGTTCTCTGTCTCCCCGCAATGTGTTAGCGTCGACATCTCACGTACAGCTATGTCATCCCGAGCGAACCGGGATCGCGACCTGGGCGGAGCGCCGACCGACCAAATGCGGAACACGTCACCCAAGTAGGAGAGGTCCTTCGGTCCGAGCCGGACTGGCATTTGCGCTCAGGATGACAACGTTTTGTGGCGGTGTCGTTGATTAGGGCGAGCGAACTAATTGCCGTGAGTCAACGCCTCATAGCAAATGGTCGTGCTCTCGTCCGTCACCGTTTGCCTCTGGCTGCAGCCGGCTGTTTGCGAACCAGCGAGATCATGACGCCCTGGATCCGTAACTCCCGCGCTGGTGTGAGGTTCGGATAGGCTGCGTTCTCGGCTTTTAAATAAGGTCGGCCGTGCCCGGTTACGTATCGCTTCAAAGTCGTTTCACCATCAATCAACGCGGCGACGATATCGCCATTCTGCACGTCTTTGCGATCTTCCAGGATAACGATGTCACCGTCCAGAATGTGAGCGTCGATCATCGAGTCACCGCGCACTCGCAGAGCGAACGTTCGGCCATTCTTCGACGCGTTAACCGACCCGGCATCGAGCGACACGTGGCCCTCGATGTGTTCATCCGTCATGCTTGCCATTCCCGCGGGGATTTGACCGAAAATGGGAATGTCGGTAATGCGAATCTTCTGGTGCGGGGTGATCAGCGCTCGTGCTTTGCGGGCCTGGCGATTGATGAAGCCTTTCCGCTCGAGCGCAGCGATGTACTGCATTACTGAGGTTTGACTGGCGAATCCGAAATGCTCCTGGATCTCGCGGGTGCTGGGCGTAATGCCCTTCTCACGCTGCTCATGCTGGATGAACTGAAGCACGTTACGCTGCCGGTCGGTGAGCATGGCGTAACCAAAGCCTAACTCGATGAGATAATCAAGTTCATTTGAACATGATGCGCGAAAGAGACTGCGGTATTGATTCGCGAGCGCACTAACGGTTTCCTAAGCACCGGTTCGGCCCCGATCTCCTGGTTCCGGGCAAACATTTTGACCCATCCTTTGCGTTTCCTATAGTGACTGTCCCACCGACATTATGGCACTCACCGTTGGCACCAAGGCACCCGACTTCACCCTTTCGAGCAAAACACCTGAAGGGCCCAGGCAGATCAGGTTGAGCGATAACTTCGGCCGGAAAAATACACTGCTGCTGTTCTTTCCGATGGCCTTTACCGGGACGTGCACCACCGAGATGTGCGGAGTCAGTAACGATCTGGCCGCGTATTCGAGCCTGAACGCACAGGTCTACGGTATCAGCGGCGACAATCCATTTGCGCAGGAGGCATGGGCGCAGAAGGAGAAGATCACGGCGCCGCTGCTTAGCGATTACGAACACCAGGTGGCTAAAGCTTACGACGTCACATATGACTCGTTTCTGCCTCAGATGAATCTCGGAATGGGAGGCGTTTCCAAGCGCGCTGTGTTTATCGTTGATCGCGATGGTGTGATTCAGTACGCGGAGTGCGATGACGACGCGCGAGCGCTTCCGAACTTCGACAAAGTGAAAAGCAAACTGGCGGAGCTGAAATGAACGACGAATTTAAGACGCTCACAAAATTCCAGGCCGGGAGCGGTCGTGAAGGCTGGTTGTGTTCGCTGCCAGCACTGGAGCAGCAGGGAGTCGGCAGGATTTCGCGGCTTCCGATCAGCATTCGCATCGTGCTGGAATCCGTGCTGCGCAACTGCGACGGCAAAAAGGTCCGGCGCAAAGATGTCGAAACGCTGGCGAACTGGAACGCGAAGCAGCCTGCGAATGAAGAGATTCCGTTCGTGGTCGCGCGAATCGTGCTGCAGGATTTCACTGGTGTTCCTTTAGTGGTCGATCTTGCGGCGATGCGCAGCGCGGTTCAGCGTCTGGCCGGCGATCCGAAGATTATCGAGCCACTCGTTCCGGTAGACCTGGTGGTGGATCATTCAGTGCAGGTTGATTTCTTCGGGTCCGCTCAGGCGTTGCAGCTCAATTTGGACATGGAGTTCAAACGCAATCGCGAGCGTTACCAATTTCTGAAGTGGGGCCAACAAGCGTTCCAAACTTTCCAGTTGGTGCCGCCGGGCATTGGAATCGTGCACCAGGTCAACCTGGAGTATCTGGCCAAAGGAGTTCTCAGCACGAAAACTGGGACCGGCGAGATTTTCTATCCCGACACTCTCGTCGGCACCGATTCGCACACTACCATGATCAATGGCCTCGGGGTGGTGGGCTGGGGGGTCGGCGGAATCGAAGCAGAGGCGGGAATGCTAGGCCAACCGGTTTATTTCTTAACTCCTGAAGTCGTCGGTGTGCATCTGACCGGCCGGTTACGCGAAGGCGTCACTGCGACCGACCTGGTCCTGCACATCACCCAGTTGCTGCGCGCGCAGAAAGTCGTCGGCAAGTTTGTGGAGTTTTACGGTGAGGGCGCGGCGTCATTGCCGGTTCCAGACCGCGCTACGATCGGCAACATGGCGCCGGAATATGGCGCAACCATGGGATTCTTCCCGATCGATGCGGAGTCAGTAGCTTATCTGCGCGCGACCGGTCGAACGGATGAGCAGTGCGCTGCGTTCGAAGGTTATTTCCGCGCGCAGAACATGTTTGGGATGCCGGGCAAAGGAGAGATCGACTACTCCGTTGATCTCGATGTGAATCTCGGAGACGTGCAGCCGGCGGTTGCCGGACCGAAACGCCCGCAGGATCGGATTAATCTTCCGGAACTCGGAAATACATTTCGCTCATTGTTTGCCAAGCCCGTAACAGACGGCGGTTACGGCAAATCCGGTGACACCTTAACGAAGCGCTTTCCAGTGCATCTCAATGGTCATCTCAAACCGACGGACGGCGAACTCGAACCGGCAAGCGTTGCCGGACCGACCGACACCGGCAAGGGGATGAACGTCGAAGGCGGCACAATGATCGGTGAAACGGTGGGAGCGAGCGAGATGATCACGAACCGGCCCACTGCCACGCCCGCCGGTCTGCTAAAGGAGGAAAAGTCCGACGAATTCAAAACGGGGGATACGCAAATTGGTCATGGCAGTGTGTTGATTGCGGCGATCACCAGCTGTACGAACACCAGCAATCCGAGCGTGATGCTCGCTGCCGGTTTACTGGCCAAGAAGGCGGTTGAGCGGGGGCTAAAGGTCGATCTGGCGGTGAAGACGTCGCTGGCGCCCGGTTCACGCGTGGTGACCGATTACCTTGCCAAAACCGGACTGCAAAAATATCTCGATCAACTCGGGTTTAACATCGTCGGTTACGGCTGCACTACCTGCATAGGCAATTCCGGACCGCTCCACCCGGTCATCGAAAAAGCGATCAACGAGAATGATCTGATCGCCGCCTCCGTCCTGTCTGGTAATCGAAATTTCGAAGCGCGAGTTCATCAAAATATCAAAGCGAACTTCCTCATGTCTCCGCCATTGGTGGTGGCGTTCGCGCTGGCCGGTCGAATCGATGTCGATATGACGAGGGATCCGATCGGGCAGGGCTCTGATGGCTCGAAAATCTACCTCAAAGATCTGTGGCCTTCTTTGAAAGAAGTGCGGGATGCCATGCAATCGGCCCTAACCCCGGAGGTATTCCGGAAATTGTATCGAGATTTCGCCGATCAAAATCCGAAGTGGAACGAAATTCCGTCGAGTCGAGGTGATGTTTATCAGTGGGACGAGACGAGCGACTACATTCATGAGCCGCCGTTCTTCAAAGATTTTTCAATGCAGGCCGGGCGAATTGAAGACATCCGCGGCGCGCGCGCGTTGGGAATATTTGGCGACTCGGTAACGACCGATCACATTTCGCCGGCTGGTGCAATCAAGGCGACTTCGCCGGCGGGTAAATACCTGGTGTCACGAGGGGTCAAGCCTGAAGACTTCAACAGTTACGGCAGCCGGCGGGGCAATGACCTGGTAATGACCCGTGGAACATTCGCGAACGTACGAATTAAAAACCTCATGGTGCCGGGAATCGAAGGTGGCGTGACGGTTCATCAACCGGACGGCGAACAGATGTCGATTTTCGATGCTGCGATGAAATATCAGCAGGAAAATATTCCGCTGGTTATCCTGGCTGGCCACGAATATGGCACCGGCTCGTCGCGCGACTGGGCAGCGAAAGGAACGCGATTGTTAGGTGTGCACGCGGTGGTGGCCGCGAGTTTCGAGCGGATCCACCGATCGAATCTGGTGGGGATGGGTGTGTTGCCGCTGCAATTCATGGAAGGAAACAGTGTTCAATCACTCGGTCTGGATGGCTCCGAAACATTCTCCGTGACCGGATTGTCCGAGAAGATCCAGCCCGGGCAGCAAGTGACGCTTGAGATCCAAGGGGCAAATGGTGAGAGGCGCTCGTTACCGGTGAAGCTGCGAATCGACACGCCGATCGAGGTGGATTATTACCGGCACGGGGGAATCCTGCCCTTCGTATTGCGCCAGCTCATGGCGTGACGTCTTGGCTAGCAAATGGACGGACGAGCTCGTCTCGTTCCAGTTTATCCGGTTGGTTCTTGGCGTTCAAACGGCCGCAAACGGTACAAAGACAATAGCGAGTGCTCTGTGTGCCTTACCCACATCAGGCGTCGAACGTTCGCCCATTCTAATCGGACGAAGCGCTCGAGCAAAACGGCCGCTAATGCAGCAATCGCTCGAGCGACGGGTCAGGCTGCGCGCCTAACGATGTGGCGCGGGTGTAGTGGCGCTTCGCCAATTCCTTGGCCGGCGGCTGTGCGGTGGCATAGATTACCGCCAGGTTAAAATGAGCGTCCGCGTAATCCGGGTTATCAGAAATCGCTTCCAGCATCTCTTTCTCGGCCGCTTCCTGCCAACCCTTTTGGCTGGCGGTGATCCCTAGATAATTGTGGGCGGTCGCGCTTTTCGGATTAATTCCGAGCGCCTTGGTCAACTCGGTCAGAGCGTCATCGAACTTCGCCTGCCGGTAATAAACGATACCTAGAGTGGTGTGCGAGAATTCATCCTTTGGGGCGAGCGCTACCGCCTTCTTCAGCGTCACTTCGGCGGCTTTCAAGCGGCCGGTACGGAAATAAACCACCCCAAGGTTGGACAACGAATAAAGATTGTTAGGACTTTTAGTCAGTATCTCCTGATATTTTTTCTCTGCGGTCCGGTATTTACCGCGGTCGAAGTTGTCCTTCGCATCGCGGGCCATGGAGACGAGGTTGTCAGGCACTTCCGGTTTAAACCCGCCTGAAACATTGTCGCTGCTCGGCGCCGGACCCGCCTTGTCGCCCAGATCCGATTTGGCCGTTTCATCGCTCCGCGGCGTGGTCACGGTGTTCGTCGTTTTCTTAGCAAATGCGAAGCTGGCATTCAGAGCAGTGGGATTGTTATCCGAAATGGACACCACCGGTTGCCGCAACAACGCCAGCTCCTCATCGCTCAGGCGAGTGACTGGCTGAGCCAGTAGCTCTACCTGCTGGGTTAGCGTATCCGATTTGACCTTGAGCTTATCGAATTCCGCCAGCATCAGCTTTTTCGCCTGGTCGCGGCGTGCCTCTTCCTGACGCTCGCGGATGACAATATTGCGCAGGATCTGGTTTTCTTTGGTGAGTCGCGCGGTTTCTTCCGCGGTCACACCGCTCAGCTTCGCATGCTCAAGTTGAGACGTCGCTTCGTCGAGCTGTGAACGCAAAGCCACCAGCTTCGATTCGGAGTCCTGATTCTGCTTCTGGCTGGCTGCCAACTGCTGCTGGAGCTGATTGACTTGCTGTTTGATGTCCGCGAGCTCCTTTTCCTTCTTCGGCTTGTCAGCGCTCAGCTCCTCGGCGGCTTTCTCGGCGTCAGCGAGCTTCTGTTTCAAAGAGCTGTTTTCCGCCATTAAGATTTGGATCTTCTGTTCGCCGCCCTTGATCCCCTTGAACTGGGCGAGCGCGTCATCCCGCTGTTTCGTTAGGCTGGCAACTTGTTTCTCGGCCTGGCTCGCCTTGTTTTTGGCATCGTCCCGCTCCTGCGCCATGGCCGTGATCTTTTTCTCGGCCTCTTCCATTTTGCTGTTCGCCTGGTCACGCTCTTTTTGAGCCGTGCTGCGGCCTTGCTCCACTGATTCGAGCTGTTTCTTCAGCCCTGCGATTTCGGCGCGGAGTGACTCCTGCGCTTTGGAATCCGCGGATCCGGCCGTCTCGATCTTTTTCAATGAAGTCTGCGCGCGATCCAGTTGATCGTGAATTTTACCTTCCTCTTTCTTCGAGGTCTCCAGGTCCGCCTGCGCCTTGTTCAGTTTCGAGTTCGTTTCCTCCAGCCGCCCATTGAGACTCTCTTTCTCTTTTTCTAATGCGGAAAAGCGATTGCGGGTCTGGTCGAGCTCCGTTTGCAGCTCGTCGACTCGGCCCTGAAGCTTTTTGGTGGCTTCGCGGATCGCAGTCTCATTCACAGGAGGGGCGGTCGACAGCGGTTGGGTCTGAGCAATGATTGGAGGCCGTTGCGCCGCGGGTTTCGATGATCGCGGAGCCACTACTTCAACGCTTGGCTCAGGTCCTGATTGTTCCGGCAGGACCGGCGCGCCGCCGGGCAGCGGTGTCGGGCCGGCAGTCAAGTCGGCCTGAGTGGCAGCTTTGTCCTGCACCCGCAGAATATTTTCGGCGACTTTGCGGCTCCGATACTCCACGATCGCGGGTTGCCAGTCGGCGTGCCGTTTGCGCAATTCCTCCAGCAAACTGCCGGCGAAGCGGTATTTAGCGAGGGCGGCTTTGAACTGGCTGTCGTGCTCCAGCTTCTCGCCTTGCTGCGACGTCATGTAGGCCTTTAGAAACGTCTCACTTGGGTCCTCTGATTGCGCTGCGAGCTGGAATCCCGGCGAAAAAACGAGGAAACCGATGAAAACAACCCGGCCAAGTTTTCTCATGCGCAAAAGTGGCCGAATAATAAACCACCAGCGCGCAGTTGCAATGCTCGCTTCCACCGGTTTTGCACCGGAAGCGAAGAGCGTGCCATGGTGCGGCGCTTTGCCTTTGCAAAGCTGCCCCAGAAACCTAAAATTCAAGCCTCACGGTGGTCGTAGCTCAATGGTAGAGCTCCAGATTGTGGTTCTGGTTGTTGCGGGTTCGAGTCCCGTCGACCACCCGGGCTGACTTGAGCGGTCGCGCGGGTGACTCTCAGTTCCATTCCGCGATCCTTAATTCCGAATTGCGATACCGTCGATAGCGACGACGCAAACCGCGGTGGCATAACGGGTGCTAAAACTGTTTCCCGATGAATAAAGCTGCTGGCGCCTCAAAGATCGAAACTGTTTCACGACGCATACCGATAAATTTTTGGGAGCTGTTCCTGAAGGACGAGCAGCTGAACGGTTGCGACAATCTGGAAAAATTAGTAGCCGGCTGCGAAGTTATCGCGGCACTCGATCACATCGACGAGCTGCTCGCAGCGTAACGACGAACACGGCGGCAGCCGGAGGCACGGGAGTCGCGTGTCGGTCCCTAACGGCGATTCACTGGTGTAGCGCGCCGCGAGGTTTGGGGAAGAATTGCAAAGGTTTGGGGAATTCTGGCGGTTGTAGCGGCGATTTTGTAGCTCGAATTCACCGGCCTTGCAACGGGCATGCGTGCCGCCTGCACGGCGGCTGCGGGGCTCGTTTTCAGGGAATCCATTGAACTAATGTCGTCGTTGGCGGCGGCGTTGGCGTCGGGGTCGGAGTGGGTGTGGCCGTCGGCGTCGCTGTGGGTGTCGGCGCCGCCGAACTGAACAAATGCAAGACGGCATTCGTGAGCGTCGTTCCGTTGATCGTTGGGAGGGAGAACGTATTGGCCAAAGTGCCGGCGGTCGCGGCGTATGTCGTCACCGAACTGAATTCTCCAGTGAGCGGGTTCATCCATTGAACGTTGAACGTTTGCGCCGGAAGCGTGACGGTGAACGACGCGTTGGTCGGTTGATATATTAGATATTCGGTGTTCGGATTGACGAGCGCGTGAGTCGTTGATGTCTTGCTGCCGTCTGGCGACATGTGCAGAAGGTCGCATGTCTCGGCCATTTGCTTCGACCAACCGACCGCTTGCGCCACGCTCGGGAGATCGAAAAGTTGAGGGTTCGTCGGATAGTTCTGACCTGGCGTGATAAAGTCGTTGTTGTGACCATGAGCGAAAGCGAGCCAAATACTCTTCGCTTCTTGAACCGCGTTGGCCGTCAGTCCAAACCCGACCGTGTGATCAGTCGATAGGATGCTGACTTTCGGACCGCCGGAAGCCGACGCGCCGGGAGCATCGGGCATCGTCGTGATATACGGTCCGGTCGGATTGTTCGTGTCGGCCGGGTGGCTAACATAGGCAATCCATTCCGCCGCGCTCGCTTCCAAGTTTGCATTGGCGGTAGCGTCGCTCGGCGTTGTATTATTGAACGCCGTTTTCCCGACGGGATGTTGTTTCGGAAGTCCAGCTTCTCGCGCATGAATGCGAGCAATAACGTGGTCTTCCCAATCCCTCGAAGCCCAAGCCGGTTCGTTCGCGATCTCATAGATCACATTGTCGAAGCCGTTAACCGTGTCGACCATCTTATCGGCGAAGGCGTCGAAATAAGCGACCCACGCTGCGTTAGTCATCGTGCAGATCTGAGCGGCCGTAAGCGTCGATAGATCGGAATTCCGGCAGTTCGCCGGCAAATAAAACGAATAGGGGGCGTTGTCCGCTCCCGCTTCGAGCATCACGCTTACATATAGTCCCTTACTTCCGGATTCTTTCACGCGCGAAGCCACGCGATCAAAAAAGGTTTGATCAAAAAGTCCCACATCGAATTTCGGCAACCCATCGGCGGCGGTGCCCGGTCCAGGTCGTTGAAAAGGAATCGGCGAGATCGCGCCGGTTGTCCCGTCAAGGTGAGACCCGAATGGAATATGAAGTGCCCACAACCGCAAGTAATTCATGTGGTACGTGTAAACCATCGCGTCGGTGAAAGCGGTAAAGTCGAACGTGCCGGTTCGCGGCGCGCCGACCCATGTTTGCAGATCAATCGGGATATGTTCGCCGGCGAGGTAAACCGATCGAGTTCCGTCGGTGAAATAACGGGCATTCGTAGCACTGACCGATATGGGAGGGAGAAGCGTTAGGGAAGCCGCCGAGCTTGTCGTCGACCCCGACCCGTTGGTCGCGCTGACGATCACGTCATAAGAGCCGACGCTTGTCGCAAGAACGTTGCTGATTGTATAGGAGGGAGAGGTTGCCCCTGAAATGGCCGTGCCGTTTTTGCGCCACTGATAATTAACCCCGCCGGCGACTTGAGTGATCGCGAAATTGTCTAAAAATCCGTCACTACTATCCGTGGACGCTCCGGTCGCAATGTCGGTGAACGAGATCGTCGTCGACGAGCTATCGGCCGTAAATTGAAGCGAACGCCCGGTCGTCCACGTTGAAGTTGTTCCTGATTGACCCGAGCCGAACAGCGAGAAATTCTGAGATGCGAGCGGCGTCGGTGCCGCTCCTTGCGCCTTCACTTGGACCCGTTGCTCTAGGGTGTTTTGAAAGGACGAAATTCCCTGGTCGAACGTGATCGTGTAGGTCGCGCCGCTCGTCGTCGTTATGGTTTGGGATATCACCGCGTTGTGAGGTCGGTTCCCATCGTTGAGCACAATCGCCTTGCTGCCCTCCGTCGGAGCTAGATTCGCCCCGCCAGTTGTGTAAACGCTCGCATTACCAGATGCAGTCCAATTCGGCACCGTCGTCCCTGTTGCGATGTTGCCGGTTAAGCCCGCCTCGATTCCCGGATTCTGCAAAAGGTTAGCCGACCCGTTGGCAGTGACGGTAAACGTCACGCTACCGTTGAGGATTGATTTGATATCGTGCGGTTGAGTTTGAACCACCGGCGCTTGACCGAAAGCGACCGCGGCCGATGCGATCAACGGTAGGAGAAACGTTCTCAATTTCACTCCTCGATCACCGTGACGATCGTTCCGGCCTTTAGATTTGCGCCGGCGCCTTCCGTGACGACGAGGCTAGTGATCGCCGCCGGCGTGCCGGTTCCTATCCATTCACCACCTCCGACGCCGGTCGCCCAATGTGGCGTAGTCGTTAGATAATTGAAATGGCTCACGAATGTATGAGCGATCGTTGTGTCGGTGTAATCCGGGACCGTCACCATAATCGTCGATGACTGTTGCGCGCTTACCGAGAGGTGACCGATTCCGCCGGCGCCACTGCTCAGGTTCTCGGAGTTGACGATCGTATTCGAGCTGGCGCTCACGTAAACATTAGCCATTATGTTCCACGAGTAGTGCGCCGCGGTGCTATCGCCGTTGAATTGAATGAACACGTCGGGAACCGTCGTCCCGGTCGCCCCTCTACCATGAACGATGACACGAAGAGTTTTCTTGCCGCCTGCCAGCGCCACCGATGAGCTGGAGCTCGCATCTGATCCGAGCGTCGTTTGTTGCACGTTCGCGCCGCCGCTGCCGCTCGCGGCATTCCCTAGCGTGCTCTGCATTTGCATGTTCGTTCCGTCATACACGACGTCGACCATCTGCCCGGCTCGAATGTCGTTAGCCACGAGGTCGGTCGTCACTCCGCCAGCCGCTTTCTTGATCGTCTTGGCGCCGAGGCCGTTGAAATTGATCGTCGAGACGGTTGTATTAGCGTTCGTGGCTTTGAACCGATAGCGCGCTCCGGTGACGTAAGCCGATGGAGTCGGCGCCGGCATCGCGGCGACGTAGGCGTTAGCCGCTCCAGAGTCGGCGGCGTAGGCATACGAACCATCGAGCGCGGTTGCGGTCATGTCGGTCGGCGAAACCAGTGCAGCAGCACCGTCCTGCGACCCGCCAGTCACGTGCACGAATCCCGTACCTGTCGGGACAGTCGCGCTCGCGCCATAGCTCGGATCAGCACCTGCGCCGTTTGATTTAACAACCTGACCGCTACTGCCCGGAGGTAGAAGCGACCATCCGGAAGCGCCCCTAAATAGCAGACTCCCGCGCGTGGTTCCGATGTTATCCAGCAGCGTCGAGATCGGCCCGCTGACCACGCCCGAGTCGCCGATCGTGAACCACGACGCGCCGGTCGAATAGAGCTTCTTCACTCCATAGTTCGTACTGATCACTGTCGTTGTCCCACCGTCGATGGTGTCCGATCCGGCTCGCGAGATCGTGATATTGTTAGTCCCTGCAGTCCCCGCTTCATCTTTGACGATGAAGACCTGTCCGGTGACCGTGTTCGCGGCCGGCAGAGGATCTGTGGCCGGCGCGGACAACGTTGTGTGCGCGACCAGGTAGTCTGTGGAGAGGATTGTCGTGCCGGCAGTCACCGCGCGCCGATTACCGACCACTGAAGCCGCGTCGGTCTGCGTGCCGGTTTGGTCCAGCAGCACTTTCGAGTTGTCCTGCGTTTTTTTAACTTTCCGCGTGGTCTTGTCGTACATCACGGTGTCGCTATTTGCGCCCATCGCCAAGACAGCGCCCGCCAGCAGAAACGTTGTAATCAGTAATCGTTTTCTCATGTTGCTTCTCCCACACCTGTGACCTCTAAGGTCTCGAGCCCTGCCTGGCCGACGACATCCACGTCGAACCACTTGTTTTGCGCCGCGTTAAACCACTGCGTCTTGTTAGTCGTTGGACTCTTCCGCATGTTATTGAAGGTTTCCCCGCCACCGCCTCCACCGCCACCACTTGCGATATTCTCCGCCATGTTCGCCATGAACCGATTCAGGATTGGCAGCACCTCGGTGTCGCCCACGTGAAAGATGGGTTCACCGTTAGGCCCGAAGCTGGTGTGAAAAACGAACGCCGTCGCCGCGTCTGTGACTCCAGCGTAATTGGCGGTTAAAAGCGCTCTCCACACGCCACCCACGATGCCGGGCGGAGCGGCTACCAAATAGATCGCGAAGCTACCAGGCTTGGTGAACCAGCTCCCAACTTCCACGTCGCTCCAGTCGCAGCCGGCCGCGGCGTCGACCACGTTACTGCCGTTGATCACATGCGCGGTTGTGTTTCCCAGAGTGTCGCCAGTTTTCGTTTGCATTAGAGATTTCCTTTCTGCCCGCCGCCACCACCACCGCCGCCTCCGCCTCCACCGCCGCCACCAGAGCTTTGGTCGTTAGTCAACGGAGCGCTTACCGGAGAATCGGCAAAGCCACTCGCGCTCGCATAAGCTTCCAGTGTCTGACTGAGCGCCAGCGCGATGGTGCCGCTCACGTATGTCTGCCATGCTCCACCATTGATGCGGTAATGGATCGTGCTGCCGGCAGTGAGACAGTGCGGCGTCACGTTGATCTGCGTCACGTGGATCGTTCCGGTCCATGTGAACGTCACGGATCCGCACGTAGGCAGCGCGCCGGTGACTCGATAAATATTCCTGCCCTGTTTGGTTGGCGTCCCATCCGCCTGGTAACCGCGCCAGCTCAGGATGCAATCGCTCGAAATCAACAGATTCGTGTAAGCGCCACCGGCTTTTGGC
>JBJMXE010000091.1:0-67038 GCA_045809745.1 Chthoniobacterales bacterium
CACCACGAGTGCGGATCCCGCTCGATCGGCACCGGCTTCCGCATGTATTCTCTAACCTGGTGCGGAACGCGATCGACGTTATGCCCCGCGGCGGACGTATCATGCTCAGCTTCGTCCTTGGCGATCGTGAGGTGATCGTCAAAGTGGAAGACACCGGGCCGGGGATCGCCTCAGAAATATCGGCACATCTGTTCGAACCGTTCTTTACTCACGGCAAGTCGCATGGCACCGGCCTCGGCCTTTCCATCTGCAAACGGATTGTGGACGATCATAAGGGATCGATTTCGGCGGGGAATCGGCGAGGGGGCGGGGCGGTATTTACATTCTCGCTCCCAAGACGATCGGCGGGCAAGCGGTGATTGTGCTGTGTCCAGCGAGGCGCAGCGATTCCAAGCCGCTTCTATTTCGCCCCGCCTCGGACGGAATGATGGTGGAAAGATCAGAACTGTCGTCCTGACGATTGCATCGGTTCAACGGCCTCTTTGCCGCCCCCGGCCAAATCCGCGTAATGCAAATCCGCTCACGCGCGCAGTAGCCGAACATTCTTCTTTTTGAATCGGCAGCCGGAAATCAACTGGTGTGCCAACTACGCAACCCACAGGGGCGTGGCCTGTTAGGCGATCGTCATCCAAGCGCGCACCTGCAGCGTTGGCGCACGACTTCAATCGCCATGCCAAGCCTCCAGAAATAGTGCTAAAAAATGGCTGAACGCGCTCGCGTTCTAACCGCTCATCATTGTCTAATGGAGCAAAGGAGAAAGTAGTGACGGTGACAGGTAAAAGCTAAAAACCAAGAATGGAACGGCTGAATCAAACCTGAACCATCGACTATCAAACTTCATATGAACATCGCTCTGATTGCTGTCGCAGTTCCACAATATGCTCCGTGGGTGTGGGGTTTTGGAGGCCTTGCGCTTCTGCTGTTGTTGCTCTGCCTGCCGCGCCTGTTGGGAATTGTCTACATTCCGCATACGCAGGTCGGCATCATTGAAAAAATCTGGAGCAGCAAAGGCTCACTTCGCGACGGCCAGATCATTGCCCGCGCCGGTGAAGCTGGTTTTCAGGCCCGCTTCTTACGAGGCGGTATTCACCTGGGCTTATATCCATGGCAGTACCGCATCCACAAAGAAGCGCTCGTCGTAGTCGGAGAAGGTAAGATGGCCTACGTTTATGCGCGCGACGGCATTCCACTCGAGCCAATCCAAACCCTTGGACGCACGGTCGACTCGAATCACTTCCAGGACGCGGGTAAATTTCTTGAGGCGCAGGGGCAGCGAGGACGACAACGCGGTATTCTTCGTGAAGGTGTTTACGCCATAAACCTGGCGTTGTTTGTCGTCATTACCGAAGACCGAGTATTCTCCGGCCCGGTGCGCGAATCGGCTGATCGTTATGAATCGTGGAAGGCTCAGCTCGCTTCCATGCGGGCGTTCGATCCGGTGGTGATCGGAACCGGCGCTGGTGGCCAAACCCATTTCCGCGCTGGTCTGAGTGAAAGCAGTGCCAGTGAAGCCGGCTCCACTCCGTCGTTAGCCGCGGCCTCGCCCGATTTTAATCCGAACGTCGACACGATTGGCGTCGTCAGCATCCAGGACGGCCCGACGATTGGGTCCGGTGAAATCATCGCGCCTGAGGTGAAACCGGTTAATGGCAAGGATCACAATTATTTTCAGGATCCAGAGTCTTTCCTCCAGCTCGGGGGTAAACGAGGTAAACAACTGCAGGTTCTGACCGACGGCACGTTTTTCATTAACCGATGGTTCGGCACGGTGGAGATCAAGGCGAAGACCTTGATTCCGATCGGCTACGTAGGCGTAGTGGTGTCGTATCACGGTGCCGCCGGCGACGACACAACCGGCGATTCCTTTCGGTATGGCGAGCAAGTTGAAGCTGGCCATCGCGGTGTCTGGCGTTCGGCGCTGGCCCCCGGCAAATACGCGTTGAACCCCTACGCTGTGAAAGTCGAACTCGTTCCAACGATCAACTTCGTACTCCGGTGGATCAGCGGTCAAACCGAAGCCCACCACTATGATGAAGATCTGACCAGCATCGACCTGATCACCGCCGACGGTTATGAGCCGCGCCTGCCGCTTTCGTTAGTCCTCCA
Source organism: Chthoniobacterales bacterium (assembly GCA_045809745.1). Classification (GTDB taxonomy): domain Bacteria; phylum Verrucomicrobiota; class Verrucomicrobiia; order Chthoniobacterales; family UBA10450; genus DATFCK01. The sequence continues at coordinate 2,107 of JBJMXE010000091.1, forward strand.
CATCGACTATCAGAAAGCGCCATCGGTGGTGCAGCGGTTTGGAGACGTGAAGAGATTGATCACCCAAACGCTGGACCCGATTCTGACCGCTTACTTCCGGGACGTTGCTCAGACGTCGCACATGCTGGATCTACTCACGAAACGTGAGGAAATTCAAAAACGCGCCACCGACGAACTCGGTGAACGGTTCAAACGATACGATATCAATGTGGTTGCGGTGTTGATCGGTCGCCCCGAGTCGCGAGCGGTCGCGGCAGGACAGGCCGATCCAATTGAAACGTTGTTCGATCAACTGAGGATGCGCAGGTTAGCCGACGAACAACGGGCCACGTATGCGAGACAAGAAGAAGCCGCACAGCAACAGGTGGCGCTGAACCAGGCAAAGGCGAAGGCCGAACGTCAGACTGAGTTGACGCAGAGCGCGATCGCGGTGGAGATCGCCGCCAACCGTGGTCAGGCGGAATTCGCGGAAGCTGAACAGTTAGCCAAGAAACAGGTGACGCTCGCCGAAGGTGAAGCGCGGGCGAAAGAGCTCATCGGTAAAGGTGAATCGTCGAGGATCGCGCAGGTCGGTCTGGCGGAAGCGGCGGTGACACTACAGAAGGTCGGCGCTTATCGAGATCCGCGTCTCTACGCGTTGAACGTATTCGCGGACCAGTTCTCGAAGAGCGTGCAACCGCTGGTGCCGAGCCGGCTGTTCATCAGCAATGCTGCTGGCAAAAACGGCGAAAGTCAGCCGCAGGGCGGGGGAAGTGTGCTCGAGACACTGCTCAACCTGATCCTTAGCGAGAAAGCCGGGATCAACATTCAGGAGAATAGCGCCAGCTCGAAGCCGCTGGAGGATTTCATCCAGCGATTTACTACCAGTGGCGGCGCTGTGGCGGGTAACGGTGATCCGCTACCCGCGAGAGGTTCTGCGGCGGCTGAGAGTTTGTCCGATAAACAGAGATCGGAGGCCAAAGCCGCTCGCCAATCTGGCGGAGCTGTCGGCAGTCAGAAGGAAAGCTAACTTGCGGCAAGGCACCCGGCATTTGCCGGGTGCGGTGGCCGGTGGTGATAATGCCTCCAGCTACGGATGTTCTGATCGATCTGTCTTGCGATGTTGGTTCATCTGTAGCTGGTCCAGAAGATCACGATCAGGAGCATGATCAGAAGAGATACTGCGTTCATATCTATCCGGTCTGGGGCGCTCTGCGGAGGTCTGATGGGTTCGCAGTTGTTTTTTGCGGCGGATCAAATTACAAAATCGACATGCTTTCGCCTCAGCCAATCAAAGATCCACCAACCGTAACTGCCGCCGGCGAGCGACTCGGCACTCGCATCGAAGGAGTTGAGGTCCGCCGCGCGGTGACTCATACCGATGAACGAGGAACGTTGTGCGAAATCTTGAGTCCAGCCTGGAACGTTCATCCTCTGCCGCTGGTGTATGTTTATCAATTCACGATTCGGCCGGGTAAGGTGAAAGGCTGGCACGTGCATCGACTGCACGACGACCGCATTTTCATCAGCCGGGGCGAAGTCAAAGTGGTGCTTTACGATTCGCGGGTGAACTCGCCCACTCACGGACTGGTTAACGAAATTTTCCGAACCTCGCTTGACCGCGATTTAATGGTGATTCCGGCGGGAGTGTATCACGCACATCAGAATTGCGGCGCGGAGGATGCCCTCTTCATCAGCATGCCAACGCGGCCTTACAATCATGACGATCCTGACGTCTATCGCCTGCCCGTAAACAACGACGTCATACCGTATCGTTTCGAGAATAGTCTCGGCCGCTAAGCACAGCATGGGAATGGATGGTGACACGCCGTTGGTAAGTGTCATCACCGCGACCTACAACTGGAGCAGTGTTCTTCGATATGCGCTTCTTAGCGTCCAGGCGCAGACATTCAGAAACTTCGAGGTACTGGTCATTGGCGACGGCTGCACTGATGACTCGGAAGACATCGTTAGATCGTTAGGCGATGCTCGTTTTAAATGGGATAATCTACCGGTTAACCACGGCCACCAGTCTGCTCCCAACAACCGCGGACTGGAGCTCGCTCGCGGTGAATGGATTGCGTATCTCGGTCACGACGATTTGTGGATGCCGAATCATCTGGAGCTTCTACTTCGAAAACTCAAGGAAACCCGCGCCGACGTTGGCTTTTCGTTGGCCATGTTGGTCGGAGCACCGGGTTGCGACGGCCGAATGCTGTTTCCAGTTTTTGAGGAAGGCAAATACCAGCGGGGTTCCGACATTCCCCCGTCGGTCTTGATGCATCGCCGAACCCTGGTGAAGTGGGGTGATTGGCCCGATCACCACCTTACGGAGGGCACACCAGAAGGAGTGTTGCTGGCCCGGTTTCACGACGGAGGCGCCGAATTTGCATCGTTGGCCGAAGTCACAGCTTTCAAATTCCCATCATCCTGGCGCCCGCACTGTTACACCACGCGAAGCTGTGAAGAGCAGGCTGGTTTCTTCAGGAGAATGCACAACGAACCTGATTTCCTGCACCGTCAGCTGATTGAACTGGGGCTGGCGACGCAACTACTCAAACCTCACACCCGCGTGCCGGCCACGCGGCGCCAGGAAAACCTTCTGCCCGGCGCAGTGATCGAGGGCTATCGTCGCACCCGCGGCCTAACCGGAGATCCTCCCGAAGAAGGTCTCCCGCGATATGTTACGACGGCGGCGATGGCCGAGATGTTAGCCAAGCTCGTGAACGACGAAATCCAGCGGCGACAACTCGATCGTTTCGCGGTCTTCGAAATGTTTTGGGCGGCAGACGGCAGATACAGTGCGGAGCGTTCCACGCGCACCCTTGTTCCGATCGGACGCTGGGTGCGGATCAGAATTCCGCTCAAGCATACTTCACAGGGCGCACCGCTCCGAATCGATCCGTGCGAACGTCCGGCAATGATCGAAGTGGCATGGGTTGCTTTGCGTCGGAACGGGTCTGTGAAATGGTGTGCGCGCGGAGCCGGACTCGAGGCTCTGACACTCGGGGGTGATGCTTTCCGGATTGACGTCAGACGGGTGTTGAGGATTCGAAGCCGCGGTAACGATCCGGTCTTCTATTTGCCCGCGGATGTGGCCGTTGACGCGCCGCTGGTGTTCGACTGTTGGTTGAGAATCAGTGGCTTGGCGGAGAATTAAAAACCGCGGGGAAGGTCGCGGAGACGGTAGGACAACAGGCGAAGGGTTAGCTTTGTGATGTCGAGTGTAGCCGAGACATCTCTTGCTCTATCGCTCGTTAGGCACGCTGGCCGAGTGGCCACAGCACCCGCATCCTTCCCGCCCCAGCCTGCAATTTGCACGAAGTGCGATTGTGTTTCTCTTAGGTTAATGCCGCGACTTGAGGAGCTGCTCGGGATCGATCTTCCAATCATCCAGGCGCCGATGGCTGGGGCGCAGGGCAGCGCGCTCGCCATAGCGGTGGCGAACGCCGGCGGGATGGGGTCTGTACCGTGCGCAATGTTGAGCATCGATTCGATGCGAACCGAACTGGCGTCGATCCGCGCCGCCACGGACAAACCGATTAACGTGAATTTCTTTTGTCACCATGAGCCCGTGACTAACGAATCGGCGCTTTCAAAATGGAGAAAAAGGCTTGCTCCCTATTATAAAGAACTTGGACTGGAAATCGACGGCCAATCGGCGGGAGTCGGCGGTGGCCACCGGAAGCCGTTCAATCGCGAGGCGGCTGAGGCGATCGGGGAATTTAAACCGGAGGTTGTCAGCTTTCATTTCGGTTTGCCTGCTCCCGAACTGCTCAGCCTGGTCGGTCAATGGGGTCCGAAGATTATTTCTTCCGCGACGACCGTGGAAGAAGCGCAATGGCTAGAAGCACATGGTGCCGATATCATTGTCGCTCAAGGATTAGAGGCGGGTGGACATCGCGGTCATTTTCTATCGGCCGACCTAACGATGCAGCCTGGGACCTTTGCGCTGCTGCCGCAGATGGTCAAGGCGGTCGCCGTCCCAGTAGTCGCAGCAGGCGGGATTGCGGATGCAAAGGGAGTGGCGGCGGCCCTGGACCTTGGTGCGGCCGGGGTCCAAATCGGTACTGCTTACCTGTTGTGTACGGAAAGCACGATCACCCCATTACACCGTTCCGCACTAAAAAGTGAAGCGGCCCGGCATACTGCGGTCACCAATGTGATCACCGGACGTCCAGCACGTGGTATCGTCAATCGAATCATGCGCGAACTCGGCCCGATCGATGCCGACACGCCGGAATTCCCGCTCGCTTACAATGATGTTGCCCCGCTCCGGGCAAAAGCTGAAGCCAACGGCAGCTCGGATTTTTCTCCGTTGTGGTGCGGCCAGAATGCGAGCGGATGCAGGGAAATCGCCGCAGCCGATCTGACGCGCGAGCTCGCCGGCTGATTGGGTCAGTTAGGCAAAGAAGCGATCGCTCGCTGAAATCGCGGGTCTTGTCGAATCGGATCGAGCACTGGATTTAATTTGAGCTGCAAGGCAAACCAGCTCCGCTCTTCTACAACTTTCGGCAACCAGGCCAGCGCCTGTTCAGTGTCTCCGGTGCGGAGGTAGGCCGAAACGTAATCCCAAGCGGGGAAAAAGCGGCCGGCTGCGCTTTCGGTTTTCAACTTCTCAAGCTGCCTTTCTCCAAGGGCGCGAACGGCGGCATCGAATCCTGATGATGCGAAAGTTTGCTCAAGAAGATCAGCAAGTGGAGCCCGCCCGGTGAAACGCAATGCTGCCGCCCATTGGGTGATCGCTTCGTGCGTCATTCCGTTTTGGGCGCACGCGTCTCCGAAGTATTCATGAGCCGCAGGAGACCCCGGCTGTAACTCGAGGGTCTTGATGTAGCGCTTTATTGCCGCGTCGTAATCGCGCATGAAAAAGAAGACGCGGCCGGCGTGCAAATGCAGGCCGGGAAAGAATGGATCGAGCTCCGTCGCATGGTCCATCACAGCGATGCCCTCCTCCGGCCGCCCGTGGAGAACCAGGCACAAACCGTAGTGATGCCTAACGTCCGATAGGTTCGGACTTAGTTCCGCCCCTCGTTTGAAAGCGCGCTCGGCCGCAGTCCAGTTGCGCTTATAATACACTTCGACGGCAGCCAGTGGGTTGTACGCTTCAGGCAGCAATTCGTCGAGTTCCAGCGCTCTATTCACCGCCTTCTCCGCCAACGGCCAGTGTTCGGGGTGCAAAACGCCGTTAGCGGCGCCGAACGAATGATAAAGGCTCAGCCCCGCATAAGCCGCTGCGTAGCTGGGATCGAGTTCGATTGCTTTCTCGAAACTTTCCCGCACCCGCTCGTAGCCAGGCGCGAGAAAATTTCGCCACAAATGCTTGCCTCTAAGGTAGAACTCATGCGCCTCTCTGTTCTTGGTGGGTTGTGTGGAAATTGCCCGCCGTTCGGCGCCGGTTAGTTCGGCTTTCAGCGCATCCGCAATTTTGGAAGCAATATCCGTTTCAACTTCAAAGATGTCGGTAAGAGTCCGATCGTACCGTTCCGCCCAGAGGTGAGCGTCGGTTTCAGCATCAATGAGCTGAACATGCACCCGAACGCGGTCGCCCGACTTTCGCACGGAGCCTTCCACGATATTCGCGACACCGAGCTGCCTTGCGATCTCCGGCAAATTCTCGGTCACTCCCTTGAAGCGCAGCGTCGATGTCCGGGAAATGACTTTGAGCTGGTTGATCGTCGACAATCGGCTCAAAAGTTCCTCCTGAATTCCATCGGCGAAATAGGCGTTCGCTTTGTCTTCGCTAAGATTTTCAAAAGGGAGCACGGCGATCGACTTGCCTAACGGAACTCTCTTCGGTGGGGACGGCTCCTCAGCGGGAGTCAATGACTTCAATTTTTGCGGCGGCTCCGGGTTTCCAAACTCTTCCGAATAAAGGTTCACCAAAGCGAGCTTGGTTCCATGTTTCACTTCGCATGTACCGAGATCGTGCAAGAGCGGCCGCCATCTGGCGTACTGCTCGAGATCGTCCGCGACGCGTTTGGACAACAGAAGGTGACCGGCGTCCCCGCAATCCATGACGCGTTGCGCGATGTTGATGCCGGCGCCGGCGATGTTTGCCTGCTCGTTCAGGTCAGTGACTTCTTTGATCGGTCCGCTGTGAATCCCGATGCGGGCTTTAAGATCGGGATGTTTTCGTAAGGCTTTGCTGACTTCCACCGCGCAACGGACAGGTGCTTCTGGAGTAGTATAAAAAACGAGCGCACCGCCATCGCCGCTGGGCAGGCGCAGTAACTTGCCGTCTGCTTGCGCAGTTTGGAAAGGCTCGGTGGCGCGAACGATCTCGCGCAGCCGTTCCAGCTGCTCCGCCTGCTCATGGATCATCAGCTTCGAATAGCCAACGATATCGATAAATAAAACATGCCCGATCTCGAAAGTAACATCGGAAGGAGAAGGGCCGGCCATGATCCTCCCTTTCTTAGCACGAACTCCAAGCTTGAACGAGCAGTATCAAACCGCCCGTCGACGGCTGGAGGAGCCTAGCCGTTGGTAACGCTTTCCCACTCCGTTGTTAACCGGGCAAGGTCATCCGTCACAACAGCCAGTTCGCGGTTAATTGATACCGCGCGACCACCGGCCTCATAAGCCGCCGGATCTTCTAAGGCCGCAACCAATTCTTTTTGCTGGCCTTCCAAAGCCGCGATTCTCATCTCCAGCGCGTGAATACGCGCTTCCCGGTCGCGCCGGGCTTTGGCAGCGGCATTCCGTGCCTCGGCTTCCAAACGTTTGTCCTGTTTCGTCTTCGGAACAGATCGCGGTGCACTTTTAACCTGCTTCTTTGCCGAGATGCCGTTCGAACCGTCGGCTGCTGCGGTAAGACCGACCTGTGCCGTGACCGCTTTTGATTTTTCAAGGTAGTAGTCGTAATCGCCCGGATAAAAGGTGAGCCGATTATCAGGCGATTGAGGGTCACCGCTTACGCGCAGCACACTTGTCGCGATCGCGCGGATGAAATGCACGTCATGGCTGATAAAAATCAGGGTGCCTTGATACTGGGAGAGGGCACCAATCAAGGCATCAATCGATCCCACGTCCAGATGGGTCGTCGGCTCGTCCATGAGCAGAACGTTAGGCGGATCGAGCAACAGTTTAACCAGCGCTAGTCGCGATTTTTCTCCGCCGCTGAGCACTCGGACGGTTTTGAAGACGTCGTCCCCACGAAACAGGAACGAACCGAGCACAGTGCGGGCGGTCTGCTCTGAGACGGGGTGGATCATGTCTCGACCGCTATCGAGAACGGTATGATGAGGATTGAGCATATCGATCCGATTCTGCGAAAAATACCCAACCCGCACGTTGTGGCCGAGCTGACGACTGCCGTTCTGCACCGGCAACACCCCCGCCAACAACTTCAGCAGAGTTGATTTCCCGGCTCCGTTAGGCCCAACCAGCACGGTGCGTTGTCCGCGTTCAGCCACAAAGTTCAGGTCGCGGTAGACTTTCAGGTTGCCGTAAGAATGATCGACCTCTTTCAGTGTGATCGCGCGCAGCCCACTGCGCGGCGGCTGCGGAAAGTGGAATTTGATCGTTTTTGCGTGCGCCACTGGCGCTGCGATCTTCTCCATTCTGTCGATCTGCTTCAGTTTGCTCTGAGCCTGGGAAGCTTTACTGGCCTTGGCCCGGAAGCGGTCGGCGAAGAGTTGGAGCGAAGCGATCTCTTTCTGCTGATTTTTGTAGGCCGCAGCCTGCTGCTCTTCTCTCGCCGCTTTCTGTTCCACGTAACTGCTCCAGTTCCCGCGATAGCGAACCAGCTTCGAATGCGCGATTTCAATGATGCTGTCGACCAGTTGGTTCAGAAACTCGCGATCGTGAGAGATCATGACGATCGCTCCGCGATAACTTTTCAGATACTCCTGAAACCATTGCAGCGACTCGAGATCGAGATGGTTAGTCGGCTCGTCCAGAAGAAGGAGATCCGGCTCCATTACCAACAACCGCGCCAGATGAGCGCGCATGATCCAGCCTCCGCTCATTGCCCGGGCCGGCCGATTGAAATCGCTCTCTCGGAATGCCAGGCCGGCAAGCATCCGCTTCGCCTTCGGCTCCAACTCCCAACCGCCGTGTGATTCAAAAACATGAAGTGCGTCGTTATAAGCGGCTTCGCTGGAACCGCGGCCGGCCTCGTGATTCTTAATCACCTTCTGCGCATGAAGCAGTTCCGGTGAAACAGCCAGGACGAGCTCCAAAACGGTCTCGTTACCCGCAGCAGCCGTTTCCTGCGGCAGAAAGCCAACGCTGGCACTTTTTTCGAGACCGATTTTTCCGGCGTCCGGACTGGCGTCGCCGAGAAGTAGCGAGAACAAGGTAGATTTGCCTGAACCGTTCGGACCGACGAGTCCAATCCGCTCCCCCCGATTCACCTGCAAAGAGACGTCGTCGAATAATCGGCGGCCACCGAAAGACTTACTGAGTTGCGATACCGTGAGCATGGGGCGGAACGCGCAGTGTTCACTTGGAGGCGCTTCTTCGCAAGTTCCAGCACTGGAAACGACGTCCGGCAGAAAACGGGCGAGGGTGGACGTTGCCAGCCATATCTACCCGCGAAGGATTGTGTATATTCGGATCATGATCCGATTTTTTCTTCGCATCGTGTGTTGCCTCCTGCTGGTTCCGGTGTTCGCATCGGCTCAGCCTACGGCTAATAGTCCCGATCCCAAATCCGGCGCCGAAATGACCGGTACCATCAGAGAGTACACCGCTGGAAATACGTTGGTGCTTGAGACTCTCGCTCCGAACGAACCGGTGCAGTTCAAATTGGGCAAAGACGTGACCTATGCTGATACCGACGGCAAGACGATCGAAGCCGCCGGCCTAACAACGAATCGCAGGGTCAGGGTTCATTATCACAAAGTCGGGGGCGATAACGTGGCCGACAAAATCAGCCTGGTGGAATAGGGCAGGGGCAAAGTCGGTTGATGTAAGAGCTGCCGGCTCGACACCGTCCACCGTCTACGGCTAGCATCGAGTTCAATGGATCCTGATTTCGCTCAGCTGGCCAACGATCGCTACGAAATAGCCGATGCACTGCATCGATATGCCTTTGCCCTCGATCATGATCATCCGGACACGCTTGCCTCGGTGCTGACTGACGACTGTCGCTTTGATTTTGGGCCGGCGGCCAAAAAGATTGGTGTTGAGATGGCGGTCCTGAATGGCCGTGATGCAATTGTGCAAAACGTGCTGCCACGGATTGGTCCGTTGAAGACCAGTCACAGCGTGAGCAACATTCAGATTGAGATTAGCGGAGATACCGCGAGCCTGACCGCCTACGTGGCTTCCCAACACTTCGTCGGACGCAACGGCTCGGCGAGCGATTTCGCGCTGCTGATGAACCGTTATGACTGCGGTCTCGTCCGAACATCCGCTGCGGACGCGCCGGACCGTGTGCGATGGCAATTCAAGCGCATCACAATCGACAATGCCTGGTTCCAGGGTAATCCCGACGTCCTGGATGCGTCCTCAATGTCGAATGCTTTGCGGACCAAAAGACTGAAGCGAAACGCCTAGGTCGACAGCTCGAGGGTTGAGGACCGAAGCGTGGAGCGGTCCGGTGCCGCCTAACCTTCGTCGCCCCCGTCATCACCACCACCGTCGTCTCCTCCATCATCGCCAGAGTCGTCCGCGCCATCGTCCACGTCGTCCATTCCTTCGTCGTCCGCGCTGTCTTCGACGCCGTCATCGTTAGCATCATCTTCCATGCTGTCGTTATCATCGGCAGCTGCGTCTTCATCGGTGTCCTCTTCGGCCGCGACCTCATCCTCCTCGGCGTCAGTCATCTCCACTTTCTCGTTAGCCGCGAAGTCGTCCTGACTATCAATGTCGGCGTCTGAAAGTGTGTCCTCGACATCAACGTCTTCGTAAACTTCCACCGGTGTGTCGGTGTAGACCCAATCGTACGACACCGGATCAGCCCATTCGTAGTAGTAGGTGTCGTACCAATCTACGTAGTTAACCAGCGTCGCGTAGTCACCGCGCCAGTCTTTATCGACATAGTACTGATAGCCCCGGATAAGGCCGGCTTGAACATCCAGCAGGTAAAGTGCAGCGAGGTAAGTATCGAGCGTCACTGGATCGTTCACGATCTTATCAGCCTGTTTTTCGATCTCACCTAGGCCTTTCTCCAGCGCCTTGTCCTTTGTCGCACTGGCCTGGAGCTTGTTGATCTTCCCTAACAGCTCTTTCTGTTTCGCCTTGATCTTCTCAAACGCTGCCTTTTCTTCGGCCGTTAACGGGCCGCCTTTTTTCTTCCGGGCGGCTTCCTTTGAAAAATCCTGCCGCAGCGCGGAAAGCGCGTGATCGAGCGTTCTGCCACTTTCGATCACCGCCTTGTTCTTCGAGTCGGTCAACTGCCAGTTAACCTTCAGCTCCTCGCCCGCTTTCCGGGCACCCTCCACTCCCTTGAAAAAATCGTTCGTTTTGGCTGACAACCCCTTATCTGCTGTCTTCAGATTCTTGGCGACAGACTGCGCCGATTTCCAAAATGGTTTGTTTTTCGCCGTGCTCGGATCAAGCCCGTTGTCGGCACGAGCATCTTTTACCATTGCCGCCAGCGCTTTCCGGGCGTCGTGAAGCAAAGTTTTAGCGTCAGCTTTTGTGGTGGGATGCTTTTTGGCCGGTTTTGCCGCAGTTTTGGCGGCAGGCGGCGCTTTGGTGGGTGTGACTGCCTTGGCGATGGCGAACCAAGTCAGCGAGAGGCAGAGCAGGATGGCGGTGAGACGCTTCATAAGCCGGTGAGGCTGAGGCGCTCAACATTTATGTCAATGGTATTCGTTTGATCGTGTGCTGTAACCCGGCAATGCGCGTTAGCCGGAGTAACGCACCGGGCGTAGCCGAACAGATCAACTTACTTCGTGTACTATATATAGAGAGAAAGCGACGCAAGACCGGTCGGCCGACAGGAACAGTGACGCAATTCAGTGGTCAGCGTTTTTCCGCGCGGTCAGCACGATCTCTTCTCCGAGTTCTGGCCGAAACAGCACTAATAATCGGCCGAAAATTTCAAAGACCAATGCGCGGACGGAAATCATCGACAGCATGGTCGCGTTATGAGTCGCCTTTTTTCCGACATTTCGCATGGCTGCACTCATGCCGAGGGCATACCACGCGCTTCGGTTCGTTGTTCGCATTTGTGTTACTTCAAACCCAGTGCTTGCGGTTAGCTGTTGGAGACCGCGCGGGGTGAAGAGCTGCAAGTGCCGCGGCGTTTCCAATCCACGCCAGAATCTTTTGTAATGTCGGTGGCCCCATCCGCCTGCATTTGGTGTGACGATCACGAGTTCGCCACCAGACGCGAGTAGTCGGTGGCATTCAAGGAGAAGGGTTCGGGGCTCCTTGAGGTGCTCCATTACGTGGCCCATGTAAATGGCGTCGAAACTCTTGTCGGTTAGACCTAAATCACGAACATCGCTGCCGTAGCAGGTAAGACCCTGTGCCTGCGCTTTTGCGACGCACGCGGGGTCAAACTCAATTCCGGCAACAACCCATCCCTGTGTCCGCATTTTTTCCAGCAGGGCTCCGCTGCCCGATCCGATTTCCAGAAGACGCGCGCCTTTGCCGCGGGCAGCCAGGAACATCGCGTCACCCGCAATTGCATCCACGCCGGCCGGATGCAGAAACGCCAGGGGAGCGAGAATCCGCCACCATTTCGGGCCGACGTTGTGCCGATACCCGTATTGCGCCTGGAGATACCCGTGCTTGATTGGACGGTACAGCGCCCGCAGCAATTGCGCGGCGGATCGCCGCTCCGGCGCCGGCGGATCCAGATGAGTGTGATAAAATTCGTAACTCCTGGTGAGATCGCGTGGAATCGGATCCAACCAAACCGTTCCGCAAGGCGTGCTACAGGATCGGTAAGTCCACAATCCCTGCGTGCCAAACAGCGCATCGCGAAGCCCGCGGTAAAGTAAGGTTCCGGTGGCGCCGCAAACCGGGCACGACGGAACCGGAATCGTTTCCACTGTCTCACATTTTGCCTTTTTCGGTCACAGCAGTCCCGTTCTTTTTTGCGGGGAGTGCCTGCGCGATTCGAACAGAGCGCATACTAATTCCTCGCTTTGCTGCCAGTCTGAGAGAGAGCGTCGACTGCCGCCGCTGGACTAGGTGCGTGGAGTGAAGGAAGGGCCACGAACCAGAAATACATCCGGCTGCGGTCTGTTCTCGTGTTCCGCAAACCACTTGGCGGAGGCATCAAATACACACGGCAGTCATGGCCGCTCCGTGGGCGCGGACCCCGCCTGTGTCATTTCGACCGAGTGGAGAGATTTCTTGATCTAAATTCCTCGCCGCGCTCGCCAGATGGTGAGAGATGACTTCCCGCGGCCGCGGGACTCGACATCACAATATTCTTATTGTGTCGCTATGGTTGGTGACGTCCGATTGCTCTTTCCGGAGCGATCTAACTGAAGCACCACTCCGACCATGTTTGCGTTCTTCTCCAATCGAGCCGGCTGTCTCGGGTCTGTCGTAGTCTCGATCATCGGTACGATCATCCTGACTCTGCTATTGCGCGGCTGTCATGGTTAGTGCCGCGGTTGCGGGCACATCTCAGCGACCCAAAAGGGCATTACGAACCGGTGAACGGTACCGGATTCTGCAACGCTCTTTGTCATTTCGGCCGGAGTGGACACATCTCTTCTTCTAAATTCCTCGCTCCGCTCGCCAGAGAGTGAGATGTCTTCCCGCGGCCACGGGACTCGAGATAACAAACAATTGGATGCGGTGGGGACACTCGCCATCGAGCACGACGATTTAAACTCAGTCTGTTCAAACTCAACCGATTGCCTGTAGCTACACAATGTCCTTAATCCGAAAATCGACGGTGATGATGCTTTGCCTCGGCGGCGCCGTGATGCTGATCAGCGCCTTCGTTAGCCGGCGCACTGTAGCCCAAGGTTCTCCAGGGCCGACGGTAAGGTTAAAGCCTTGTCATATCGAAGACGTCAAGCAGGAGTTGCTCTGCGGGACGTACCAAGTATTTGAGAACCGCCGAACCCGATCCGGGAGAAAATTGCCGCTGAAGATTGTCGTTATTCCGGCGCGGCACCGGCATCCGGAACAAGGCCCAGTGTTCTATATGGCAGGCGGGCCCGGTGAATCCGCTACCGAACTGACCTCGTTGGTCGTGCAGTGGGGAGATGAAGAGGACCACGATGTAGTGCTGGTAGATGAACGCGGAACCGGCGCAGGCTATCAGCTCGATTGTCCGTCGAGGACATCCGATGAAAATCTGGATGAATACCTCAACGGACCGTTCGATGCGATAGCCGCCAGATCATGTCGCGAAGACCTGTCTAAAAAGTTCGATCTGAGCCAATACAGCACGCCTAACTTCGCCGACGACATCGATGAGATCCGCGCCGCCATGGGCTATGACAAAATCAATCTGAACGGCGGCTCATTTGGAACATACGCAGCACAAATCTATATGCGCCGGCACACGGACCGGGTCCGGACCGCATATTTAACAAGCTTGGTGACGCTGTCGGAACGCGTGCCCCTGTACCACGCCCGTAATGCTCAAGCCGGGCTTGATCAGTTATTTCTGGAATGCGAACAGGACGTCTCTTGCCGATCGGCCTACCCAAATTTGCGTCAAGATTTCGCTGCTATCATGAGGCAGTTGCGCGAAAAGCCGGCAACAACATTTGTGAAGCACCCCGTTACCGGCGTGAAAACCGGGATTCATCTGACGGAGAGGGCGTTCGCGGATGCGTTGCGCACGATGATGTATCGCGAGTCGAGCGCTCGTGAAATACCATTTCTGATCCACCAGGCTGCGGCTGGTGACCTCAGCAGATTCGCCGATGCAGCGGTGCAGTCGAGTCGGAATGTCTATTCTGGCGGCCGCATGGCGCTGCATTACTGCATTACCTGCAACGAGTTCGTGCGCCGGATCAAACCCGATGAAATTGATCAGGCTACCGCAGGAAGTTTCCTGGGATCGTGGCGTGTCCGCGATCAGATAGCAGCCTGTAAAGAATGGCCAACCACGGAACTGCCATCCGATTTCTTCGAGCCGTTCCGGTTAGAAGCTCCTGCTGTACTGGTCTCAGGTGCGGCGGATTCGGCTTCTCCGCCGAGTTGGGGAGAGGAAGCCAAATCATACATGCCGAATGCGATTCATGTCATCGTTCCCGGCGGAGCGCATACTCCGGAGAACGGATGTGTGCGAGCGATTCGACACGACTTATATCGCACCGGGACGAGCAAGGGGCTGGACACAAGCTGCATTGCAAAGATTCAGCCGTCGCCGTTTAAACTGCCTAACAAATAATTTAGCTGAAGCGGGCAAGACTGGGCGGTGATTCCTCGCTGCGCTCGCCAGAATGAGGGATGTCTTCCCGCGGCCGCGGGACTCGACTAATGCAAGATGGATGCACCACGGATGAATAGCCAAACCAGGACGCAACAATCTGGCCATGTGATTTGTCTGGCGAATTGAGGACTGCCAAAGATAATCCCGCCATGAAGCAGCTACCAGGCTTTTGGATAATCCTCCTACTGAGCTCCTCGTTTGCGATCGCCGCCACGGTAAAAGTGACCGTCGCCCTGTCCGCCGCGCCTCAAGACAACCCCGTTAGTGCGTTCAGCGCCGACACACCGAAGATCTACGCGATGTTTAAGACCGAGGGAGTCAGCTCCGGCACGAAGCTCAAAGCGGTGCTGATTGCTGAAGATGTTGGCGATGCGGCGCCTGCGAACACAGTGGTGCTCGATAAAACGTTGGATCTGAATGAAGACACCAGTGACGGCGCGTTTAACTTCAGCAAACCAGATAAAGGATGGCCGGTGGGCAAATATCGCGTTGAGTTTTACGCTAACGACACGCTGGCGACGAAAGCCGCCTTCACAATCGAGGGAGACAAGAACGCGGGCTCATCGAAGCAAGCTGGAGCGCCCCAGCCAGTCCCGGATAAAGAGGAGCTGGCGTCAATGACAGATGCTTCGATCACCGAGTTCGGTGAGGCCATCAAGGAGAAGGACTTTTCCGGATTCTATCTCGATATAGCTGAGCTCTGGCAGAAACAGACCACGGCGGAAAAGCTGGCTGACACATTCAAGGAGTTCTACGGCAAAGATATCGATTTGCCGGCAGCGATCGAAGGAAAGGAACCGGTGTTCGACAAGCCGGCGGCGATCAATTCCGACGGTGTGCTGGTAGTGCAGGGTTATTATCCGACTGCGCCTAACCGAATCGTATTTCAGCTGAAGTACCTAAACGAAGAAGACGAGTGGAAGCTGATGGGAATTGATGTAAACCTGAAAAAGTGATCGGCGCCCGCTAGCATGGGACCGGGACTGAATAGTCGGTCGGGCCATAGTACACAATAATACCGGGGACCAGCCGAGGTTGGCGCAATCATCGCTCGGTAAGAAAGTAATCGGCTAACTGGCGAAGCTCGTTAGCGTTCAGGTCAGAAACGGCCCAAAATTCCATCTGCTGTTTTCTCCATCGAATCACATTATAGCCGCGGCGTGTCAGCGCGGTCGGTGAGAGATCAACCTCCCCTGGTGCGGGGGCGATCAGCACATTGATTGGATGCTGATTCCGGCGATAAACCAAGGCCGCCACGGTCTTGCCGTGCAAGTAGTCGAGTCGGCCACCCACCAGCGGAAAACCTTGGGCCGAAAAATCGCGTACTTCCGGCGCGAAATCGACCTTTCCGTTGAACCACGGTTTGACGGTATGTTGATCGGACGATGGAACATCAACCAGATGTGTCGCCAACAGTGACCGCACATGATCAGAAATGACATCTTCGACGATCGTGTTTCCGCCAACGCGAGAATTCTGAAAAAGTAGAAAGCTGACGAGCAATAGTGCCGTTGCCAGGGAGAAGCTGGCCAAGCCGAACCAGCTGGCGGCGTTTTCGCCTGCTTCTTTTTCTGCGTGTCGTAAGGCCTTTCGCACGCTCTTGCGCAGACGTGCTGGCGCAGCGAATGCCGGCGCTGTGTCAGTTAGGCTTTTTTGTAACGCCCGGATCCGCAGTTCGACCGCTCGGCATTCCTCACAATCGCGCAGGTGCTCCTCCACGCCGCGGGCGTTGGCAGCGTCTAACTCGTTATCGAGATAAGGATGAATCAGCTCCGCAACTTCCTGGTGGTTCATCTACATCCCTTCGCGGTAAACGTTGGCCAAAATCCGCGCCAGCTGAGCTCGGGCCCGCGCCAGACGCGACATGACTGTGCCGACCGGCACGCTGGCGATCTCCGCAATCTCCTTATAGGAGCAATCTTCCAGTTCGCGCAGAGTGATGACTTCGCGGAATTCGGGAGGCAATTGATCGATCGCGGCGCGAACGGCCGCTCGATCGTAGACAAGGTCACTCGCGGAGCCGCTGACTTCGGCAGTAGCACCTTCGGGACTGTGCAGTTCTTCATCAAATACCACATGACTTTGGTGCCCCTGCGTTTCCTTCATTGCGGTGAAAGCCGTGTTTCGCACGATTCGCAAAAACCAGGCGCGGCTGTTTTGGCCGCGGAAGGCGTCGAAAAATCGGAAGGCCCTTAGCATTGCCTCCTGCACTGCATCCTCGGCATCGTGCTCGTTTCGTAAAAGGAACCGGGCCAGGCTGAACGCCGCATCGAGATGCGGCAAGATCTCGCGCTCGAATTCCGTTCGGCGCGTTGCCCGGGTAAATCCAATCACGATTCGGTTCTTTCATTCATAAGGAACAAGACTGCAGCGCCGGCCGGTTTATTCCCGCATTTCAATAAAAGTTTTCGGCCGGGAATAAACCGCCTCCTAGCCGAGTCGTAGTCGGCGAAGGAACAAACATATGAAAGACCAAGACATTATTCTGCATAACGACAATTCTGATGGGATCGACAGACGCGGTTTCTTAAAGTGCATGGCCTGGGCAGGAACCGGCGTGCTCTGGACCGTTAGCGGCGGCGTGCTCACCTCCAAATTACTTGGCGCCACCGCTCAAGCGGCGGGCGCTGACTTCAGCTTCGTTCAAATCAGCGACAGCCACATCGGGTTTAACAAGGACGCGAACAAGGATGTGATCGGCACGTTGCAAAAAGCAATAGCCAAGATCAATGCGTTGCCGCATCCGCCAGACTTCGTCCTACACACGGGTGATTTGAGCCACCTGTCGGAGGCCGAGGAATTCGACGGGCTGGATCAAAATTTAAAGTCACTGAAGACGGGCGAGATTTTCTACGTTCCCGGAGAGCATGACGTTCTCAGTGACAATGGCGGGCTGTATCGCGAGAGATTTGCTAGGAAAGCGACCGGAGCGGGGTGGTACAGCTTTGACCGGAAAGGGGTTCACTTCGTCGGACTCGTTAACGTCATGAATATCCGCGAAGGCGGGCTGGGCGTCATTGGTGCGGATCAGCTGGACTGGCTGAAGAAAGATCTCGAACCATTGTCGGCCAGCACACCCGTCGTAGTGTTCGCGCACATTCCGCTTTGGGCGGTTTATCCTCAGTGGGGATGGGGCACTGACGATGCCGAGCAGGCGCTCGGATATCTCCGGCGATTCGGATCGGTGACGGTATTGAACGGCCACATCCACCAGACGGTGAAGAAGGTGGAGGGAAACATCACGTTTCACACCGCGATGTCGACAGCATTCCCTCAGCCGGCGCCGGGCACAGCACCAAAGCCGGGTCCGATGAAGGTAGAAGCTGAGAGGCTCGGTTCCGTTCTCGGCATCACCGACATCAATTACGTAGAGGGAAAGCATCCGCTGGCCGTCGTCGATACCAGTCTGTCGTGAATTCCAGCCACTAATCCTACACTATGAACGCAATCTTTTGGTCAAGGCTGCACGGCGGTGCGACGCACTTTCCGATCGCATTAATATTCGCGGCCGCGCTGTTTGATGCACTGGGATTCTTTCTGCGCGGATCTCATCGGCAGCATCAATTCAAGGTGCTCGGTTACTGGCTTGCCATTCTGGGCGCCCTGAGCTCGTTCGGCGCAGTATTCTCGGGACTGGCCTTGAGCAAGTGGATGGTGGGCGGCAGCGGCCTTGTGTTCCGTCATCACCTGTTCGTCTGGCCGGCGTTCGCGATCATCGTCGCGCTTGGCACATGGCGCGGTTTGGTTGGACCGCGAACATCGCGCCGGGCCTTCGCACTTTACCTAACAAGCATGGTCATCGGGTGCGCGCTGATCAGTGTGGCCGGGTTCTTCGGTGGGGAAATGCTGCTGGGTCGTTAAGGGGTGAACGATGAAACGTTGGACCGAGGGCAAGGCAGCTATCGCCGCAGTAACCGTTGCCACGGCCGCTTTACTGGGAACGTTTGGTTTTGCCTGGGTCATGCGGAACGCGGAGTTTGCAAGCAAGTTGCCGGACCTGCCGCAAACCGCAGGGGCGAAGCCGGTTGCCGTTAACGTAATCGATGTCGCATCGGAGGGACGCCATTTGTTCCTGATGAATTGTGCTCACTGCCACGGGGATGACGCTCGCGGAGATGAAGGACCCGATCTGCATGATCTACGTCGCAGCGACTCGCGAATTCACGAAGTAATTACCGCCGGTATCAAAGGGGAGATGCCGTCATTTGGGAAGAAGCTGGGCGACACGGATGTACGAGCGCTCACCGCATACCTGCGAACGTTGCGAGGGTAAAACCGAACAGGTGAACCGCGCCGCCCTTGCTTGGTGGTGCGCTATTACCGGGCCAGGCTCAGCCGAAAAAACTTTTTCGGCGCCAAGGCGCTTGGAACAGGAGTTTTGAGCCTGAACTTCACCGTCTCAGTCTCGCCATCACCGGATCCAACAATACTGACCAACTCGATCTGGTTCCCACTCGTGTCCCAGGTCACAAGGTCGTCCGATACCTGAACTACGGCAGGATTTCCATTCCATCCAAGGAGCTGGTGGAACGCAAAGGTCAGGTATTTGGCCCCGTCGAACGATTCGATGGCCGTGCGGGGCAAGGCATTCGCGTCCGCTATTGGAATTCCGGCTAACGGGTCAGTATTAAAAAAATATTCGAGACCGTTCGCGATCCCGTCTTTATCCGGATCGGCCGCCCAGCCGCTGATCTGAAGATTGTTTAATTGGTTAGTATCGAAGTGGTCGCTCTGCCATTCCGCAAATGTTTGGGGTACCGGAGAGATTTCCACTGAATCTAAAACAACGTCTGCATCGTGATTCTCCAGTCCAACGTTCGAGAACTCTATGGTCGAAATCGAAGTCTCCGCGGTGAAGACAAAATGGTAGTGCTGAAGCTGAACCGCGCTCGAATTGAATGTGCTGAAGTAGGGCGGGTTAATTATTTGCTGGAATATTGGGGTGTTGCCAATCAACCGAACCCTGAGCATTTGAACAAAGTCGCTTATACCGTAAACCCCAGCATCGAAATCGATCGAATATGCACGACCCGACGTGGTGAAGAACTGTTGCGAAAGAACATCGTCCTGGAAATCGCCGCCGGGCCCGAATGCAACTGAATGGCTGCCACTGCTGGCCGCTTCAGATCTGATCGCAGCCTCGCTCACGCCATAAACCGACCAGCCGAAAACGGTGCCGTTCGAATCGAACGGACCGGTCTCGAAATCCCCGTTAACCAGAGGCAATAGGACCGGGGGCGGCAGAAGAGTTGGCACGACTGAAACGGTATCGACCATGACATCGGCGTTGAGGTTGCCCAAACCGATGTTGGTAAATTGCAGCGTTGTGCTCGAGCTATCGGCAATGAAGCCGTAGCGATAATGTCGAAACACTACAAAGCTCGGATCGAATGTGCTCGCGTCAGGCGGTGTGACTATCTGGTCAAGCAAAGACGCCACCCCAGAGACTTCAACAGCGAGTTGCAACGGAGCCTCGGTCCGGACTCCGAACACTCCGGCATCAAACTGCACCAGGTACGCTTGTCCCGCCGTGGTTCCAAACGTTTGCGACAAGATATTAGCGTCGCTGTCGCCGCCGATACTGAGTGCGGCTGCGAAACTGCCGCTGGTTGCGCCTTGCATTGCCGAATGAATGAATCCGGCGCCGAGAATATCCCAATCGAGAATGGTACTGGATGGGTCGTGCGGTACCGCTTCGAAGTCCCCGTTGTGGATGAGATTCTGCGCATCCATCGCCGCGGCGACACAAAAGCTAAGCAGTACAAGAATGATGGGGCGGAGTTGCACGGGCTGGAGGGACAGGGGGACTGGTTCGGCGACGGTATCACAAAGTGAGCGGTCAGCTAGAACCAACACAGGCTGGTTCGCTAAATTTTCACAACTCCGATATCTGCTATAAAAACACGACTGGCCATTATGGCTAACGACCTGTTCGTCCGAGTTCGCCGGTCAGACCGCACTCGGCCGATCGGTATCGTGCGGAGTGGACTCAGCGCTCCGCGCCGCCAATCGGCGGCAGCCCAGACGCTCGCAATGTCTCGTTCAAAGCCGGTAGTTCGGTCGCAATAGTCCGATTCCATTGATCAATCGCCGGCCCGGAGAGGTTTTGAACTTCGTTCACCCCAGCTTTCATTGGTGGAGTGACCGGCGCATCGCAGCCCTGAATGTTGTCGAACAGCGCTTTGGCAGCTTCGAGTGCATGGATCGAAAGCTGCGCGTCCGGTCTGGCATTCGGCGGCCCGAGTTCTTTCAACTTCGCGGTCAGCGCATTGACTTTGTCCAGCACCGACGGCTCTGGCCGCTGATCTTTTAACTTCTCGAGCTGCTCGACCAGCAATCTGAAGTCGCGGCCGATGGGCTCCAGCTTAGCCCTGATTTCAACGAGCCGTTGCGACAGATCCGCCTGTTCCTGCAACTGGGCAGAGGACATGTTCACCCGCGGATCCATTTTCACGATCATTGGCTGGGAGTAAGTTTTCCCATCTGCAGTGAGCACGACGGTGTAATCGCCAGGAACCACCCAGGGCGAGGTCGGTGCCGGCGCGGTATTGTGGAAAACGGCTGCAATCGGATACTCCGGCTCGGTCCCGTTCAACGGCGCGGGGTGCATGTCCCAGAGGAACCGGTGAAGACCGCGTTGCGCGGAGAGGATCCCTGGCGGCCGAATCCAGTAGCGCGGAATTCTGAGCTTCGCCGGATCCGGTTGCGCTGGTGCATCGGTGCTGGAATAACGCCTAACGACAGCGCCTTTGGAGTTTTTGATCTCCAGGGTGACCGGAGCCGTCGAATCACTCGCGAGATAGTAATCGATGATGGCGCCGTCCGGCGGATTTTCGCCAACTGGCTCGTCTGGCGGTAGCGGAGTGTCAGGGTTCGTATTCCAGCGCACCCGAACTGCCGGCTGCGGTTTGAATAACACCGCCTGCCGCTGACCCTCAGCGCCCTGGCGCAGCGGCGTAATGTTGTCGAGAATCCAGAAGCCGCGCCCGTGCGTGGCGATGGCCAAATCGTCATCCTTCACGATCAAATCGCGAACCGAAGTAGCCGGCAGGTTCAGCCGGAGCGGCTGCCAA
Organism: Chthoniobacterales bacterium; assembly: GCA_045809745.1. GTDB lineage: Bacteria > Verrucomicrobiota > Verrucomicrobiia > Chthoniobacterales > UBA10450 > DATFCK01. The sequence goes on from JBJMXE010000091.1 coordinate 23,473, forward strand.
TTCTCACCATCATCAAAAGAGACGTAAACACCGCGCTCGGTTCCGGCGAAGAGAAGGCCTTTCCGGCGTGGATCCTCCCGAACGGCATTCACCGTTTGGCCGGGCGGAATACCCGTAACGATTTCCGTCCACGTTTTGCCTTCATCATGCGTTCGGTAGATGTGAGGACGCACGTCATCCAGTCGCAACGTGTTGACCGCGGCATAGGCGGTGTTGGAATCAAAATGACCGGCATCGATGATTGAGATCTTTTGCCATGGTGTTAGCGCCGGCGGGGTGACGTCTCTCCAATTCTTGCCGGTATCAGTGGTTAGGTGGATGAGACCGTCATCGGTTCCACACCAGATGCGCTTCCCATCCAGAGGGGACGGTGCTACGGCGTATATTACCCCGCGCTGTTTGGCTTCAGCAGCGGCTGCGTCCCGGTATTTTCCGATGCTAACCGGCAGATCGTAGCTCTTCCGCGTCAGATCGGGACTGATTTTCTGCCAGTGGTCTCCGCGGTCGCGCGTTTGCCACAGGGTGTTACCCGAGAAAAACAGCAGGTGCGGATCGAGCGGTGAAAAGATGATCGGCTGCGTCCGGATCATCCGGAAATCGGGTGACCGCACGGCTACCGGAAGGATGGACTGAGCTTGACCCGTCCGCCAATCGAACCGGCTTAGTTTACCGCCATAGACGATGTTAGGGTCTAGCGGATCGGCCACCACGTAGCCGTATTCTTCGGCTGCTACCGGATGCCAATCACGGAATGTAATCGCACCATCGTTGCCCCTGCTGGCAATCCCGACGGATCCGCTTTCCTGCTGACCACTGTAAAGCCGATACGGAAAAGTGTTATCAGCTGTAACGTGATAGAGCTGCGCGGTGGATTGGTTGTACCACGAACTCCATGTCTGCCCGCCGTTAACGGTAACGATCGCACCCTGGTCACTGCCGAGCGCTATTATCTTAGGGTTCGCCGGATTAATCCAAACGTTTTGGTAATCGTCGCCGCCCGGGGCGCCTCGCCATCCATCCCATGTCCTGCCGCCATCGGTTGATTTCCAGCAAACCACGCTTGCTGAATAGATGACATCGGGGTTCTTCGGATCGATGCGCACCACCGGCAAGTCGCCGCCGCCGATGCCAGCTGCCGGGCGAGGATCGTCGGTAGTTTTGCTCCACGTCGCGCCAGCATCGTTTGAGCGGTAAAGTTTCGATCCGGTAGGCGTTCTCACCGCCGCGATCACGATCTGCGGGGAACTGGCGGTAACGGCGAGATTTGCCTGCACGATATTTTCGGGGAGACCGCCCGCCAGCTGCTTCCACGTCTTGCCCGCATCGACCGATTTAAAAATGCCGCCGTTCGTTCCATCCCAGGTGCTGTTTTCCCATGGGCCTTCGCGTGACTGCCACAATGAGGCATAAACAACATCGGGATTCGCCGGGTCGATCTGCACGTCGCCCGCTCCAGTATTCTCATCGCGGTATAGAACCTTTTCGAAGGTTGCGCCACCATCCAACGACCGGAAGACGCCACGCTCCTCGTTAGGTCCGTAGGGGTGACCCGCGGCAGCAACGAACAGCCGATCAGGATTGAGCGGATCAACCGCGATTTGGGCAATCTGCTGAGCATCGCGCAAACCAAGGTGGTTCCAGGTTTTTCCGCCATCTATCGATTTGTAGATGCCGTCCCCGACGGAAAGATCGGGGCGATGCAGACCTTCGCCGCTGCCAACGTAGATCACTTCGGGGTTCGACACCGGTATGGCGATGGCGCCGACCGACGCGGTTGGTTGATCGTCAAAGATCGGCTCCCATGTCCGGCCGAAATCAGTGCTCTTAAAAACGCCGCCGTTTACCTGCGCCATGTAGAAAACGTTCGGCTGCGATGGCACACCGCATAGGGCGCGGGTTCTGCCGCCACGATATGGACCGATGTTACGCCAGCGCAATGCGTCTTCGAACCGCAGTCCGTCAGCGCCGGCCGATGCAGGCGGTGGGTCGGCCGACAAAATAAAAACGAATAAACAACCAAACAGAAAGCGCACGATGGTCATGAAGCGTGAACAGTGGCTGAGATTCGATCGAATGGGAAGCGTGAGTGGACATCCCGATGACACCGGGTTCCCTATGCGAAGCACGAATCCAAACACAGTCGCCTTGCCAAATCGACGGAGATGGCAGCCGCGCGTTGAATTGAACGCCGACACTTCTATTCTGTAAGGCAAGCTGCTAGCGTCCCCCTTTTCGCGTCCTGATGATTTTCGAGTGCCCTAATTGCAGCCAGAGCCTCGAAGTGGAGAATGCCGGGGCCGGTCAAACAATCCATTGTCCGACATGCGGACAGCCGGTAATCATTCCGGATCCCTCGTTTGAGTCGGCGCAGGAGCAAACATCGGGAACAATTGGGCCTCGGCCGCCGATGCACGTCCCATTGCAGCCCGTCGCTCCGGGCGTGGCGAAGCCGCTGGTAAAGAAACGGCGAGGTTGCGGCTGCGGAAGCTCTCTGCTGCTCTTTCTTATCATCGCGGCCGCCGGATTCGTTTACCTGATGTACCGTTTCCAGGAATCACCGCACCAAACAGCGGGACGCCTAACTACGTTTGCACGTGGTCTTCTTCAGCATCGCGCTGAACCCGCGACAGAACAAGCGCCCGAACAAACACCTGCGCCAACCATTCGACCTGACCCGATTGCCTGGATGAAACAGCACAAGGAGCGATGGCCGGCAGAGGTAATCTTGCGGGAGCCGTTTGAGTTCCCCGCGGTTTCGAACGGCAACGTTGTCGGATCGCTCAGAGTACCGGCCAGGGCGTCGGTGAAAGTGATCGACATCTCACAAAGCGAAATTGAAGCGGACTACATGGGTGGGCGCAGGAAGGTTCCAATCGCCGCGACAGATCTGCGGGTGCGGGCAGAAGCTGCACTGGCTTCGTCCGAACGCGAACAGCCGGCGGGTCCCGGCCCTTCAGTCACGAACGAAATCGCGAATACGCAAGAGGTAGATTCATCGCGGGAAGCGGATCGCGACCAGATCAAGAGTGGCCTCGGCGCACTATATACCGGGGCGGCCACCACCTTTCGGCTGTTCGCGCCTGCAAGTAAGAACGTAGCCGTCGTTCTTTACAATCAATCCACTGGCGAAGAAGGGCGGTCAGTTTATTCGTTGAAGCAGCAGCCTAACAATCTGTGGGAGACGAGTGTCCGGGGCGATTTGCGGGGCAAGTTTTACACGTTCCTGCTGGACCAGAAGAATTCGAAAGCTGCGCGGGAAATCTTGGATCCTTATGCGGTGAACTCGGTTGCTAATAGCTCCCGGGGACGGATCACCCCGTTGAATGCGCCACTCACCCATGGGCCGAGTCTGGCCTCCCCTACTGACGCTATCATTTATGAAATGCACGTCCGGGATTTCACCATTGCCCCGAGTTCCGGCGTTAAGCAGGCGGGGTTGTATCCCGGCTGGACCGAAAGCGGAGCGCGTCTGCCGGATGACGAGCAGATCAAAACCGGAATCGATCATCTGCGCGAGCTTGGCATCACCCATGTGGAATTGATGCCGGTCCAGGATTTCGACAACGACGAAAGTAGCCGCAGCTATAATTGGGGCTACATCACCAGCGCGTTTTTCTCACCTGAAGGAATGTTTGCCACTAATCCGGACGACGACACCCGCGTTCGTGAATTGAAGGCACTCATTCGTGCCCTTCATTCCGGCGGAATCGCTGTCATCATGGACGTGGTCTACAATCATACGTCGGGAAATTCGTCGCTACTGGCGATCTCACCCGATTATTACTATCGACATTCACCTAACGGTTCGCTGGCTAACGGCTCCGGTTGTGGAAATGAATTTAAGAGCGAGTCGCCGATGGGCCGGCGGTTGATCATCGATTCGTTAAAGTTCTGGGCGAAGGAGTATGGGGTAGATGGGTTCCGGTTTGATCTCATGGCATTGATCGACCAGGAAACAATCCGCCAGGCGGATCGGGAGCTTAAGAAAATCAATCCCGGAATCATTTTGTTTGGAGAGCCGTGGACCGGCGGCACGACTCCGCTGCATGAGAAGACCGACAAACAAGCTCTTCGGCAGGTGCCGGCGGGCGTATTCAACGATGATTTTCGCAACGCCCTCAAAGGCTCGCCCGATCACGACGATCCCGGATGGATTCAAAATGGATCCAAACGCGATGCGTTGAAGTCTGCCATGGTGATTAACGACTGGTGCCCGTCACCCGGCCAGTCAATCAACTACATGACCTGCCACGACAATCTGGTGTTGTGGGACAAGCTCGTTCACTCAATGCCAAAAGCCGACGACGGTTTGAAGCTGGAGACGATGAAGCTCGGTTATCTGGCGTTGCTTACCTCGCAAGGGGTTCCATTTATGCATGGCGGCGAAGAATTCGCGCGAACCAAAGGCGGCAACAATAATTCGTTCGAAGCGCCGGATTCGGTGAACCAGGTTGATTGGAATTTGAAGCGGCAGCATCTGGATCTGTTCACCTACGTCCGTGATCTGATCGGGTTGAGGAAGTCACACCCGATGTTTCGATTGAGAACGCGCGCTGATGTCCGTTCTCGAGTTCAATTCATAAATGCCTCGGATTCTTCAGTCCTGATGTTTACCGTAAGCGGAGAGGGTGTTCCGGGTGAAGGATGGAAACGAGCGTGCGTCATTATGAATAGCGCGGACGAAAAAACGGCAGCGGTTAGCCTTCCGGGTGGGGAATGGCAGGTGGCGATGACTGAACAGGGGAGTGCAACGTCGCCGCGTCTGATTAGCGGGAAGGCGGAAGTTCGGTATAAGTCGGGGCTGGTGCTGTTCCAGCAATAAGCGGGTAGCAGGCCGGCATCAAAACTCTCTCTCTATATATAGAGCGCCGGTCGGAAATGGATCGTCGCCCGCCGTGCTTACGCTCACGATAGTAGGCACGCCTCCTGCCCCACACCTTTGGCTGTGCCCGTCGCGTTAACCGTTCGAACTACATTATTGCCCGCGGCCAAGTTGACCTTCACAAACGTAGAAGGCTTAGGGCTCAATGTGTTTTAGCTCGATACCTGGTCGGCCGCTCGGTTGGGCTGCCTCGATCGCGTTGGCCGTCACATTTACATCGGGCGAGTCGACGGCCGAGACTGCCGCACCGCGCCATGATGCTTCGTTGCTCCAGCCTGAAATGGAGACGCAGGTGGCGGCGCTACCGCCTGGCGATTACATGTTCGCTGATTGGGGCGGCGTTCGATCGAACTTGCACGAGCTGGGGATTGATTTCTTCGGCTTCTACAACGCCATCATCAACGGCAACGTGGTGGGCGGATTTGATCCCGGCCACGCCACCTACGCGCACGACATCTGGCTGGGAGCGAAGTTCGATCTGGAGAGACTGTTTGGATGGACCGGCGGCTTGTTTGGCATCAGCTTCATCGATCGCGCCGGAGATGACCTAACGACACAGCATATCGGCAGTATTTATTCGACTCAGCAGCTGGTCGGCGGCCAGCGGCCGTTCTTATACCAGCTTTATCTCCAGCAGAAGTTTGGAAGCTACATCACTGCCGAGGTAGGCCGTTACGGCGCCTCCGATGATTTCAATACTTCTCGATGGTACGGCTATGCCTTGAACAATGGCATCAACGGCAACATTCGAAATGTTCTGTTCGACACCCGCTTTTCAGCCTATCCGTTCGCGGTCTGGGCGGCGTCCGTGTTCCTTGACCCGACTCCGGAATTCCATCTCAAGGCCGGCGTATTTCAGGTTTCGGAAGGGATGTTCGAGAATGATGATAACGGGCTGAACTTCGGCATCGGCGACCGTGATGGTTACCTGGCGATCGTCCAAGTCGCCTGGACACCGGAGTTCTGCAAAACCGGGACAACTTCAGTTGCCGATCCCAAGAACGGGCCGCTGATGACGAAAGGCATGCCGGGTCATTACTGGTTAGGCGCAACATTCTCTCAGTGGGATCTTTACCAGAAATTTCTGGGCGGTTTTCTGGATCATTCCTACGGGTTTTATGCTCATGCCGATCAGATGGTTTATCGTGAACAGGTTGGCAGCGAGCAGGGCCTAACCGTATTTGTCGCGTCCGGTTATTACCCGCAGGAGGAAATCTCGCGTGTTCCATTCCAAATTAATGCCGGCCTGAACTACCGGGGCCTGTTCCCGGGCCGGGACAACGATCACACTATTGTTTATTTCATTTACGGCGATATCGGCAGCGACTACGCCAGAAGCGTGCAGAAGCCCGGTGGTCACCGTGCGCAATCAGAAAAGGTAATCGAAGTCGGTCACCGCTTTCAGGTTACCCGGTGGAGCTACATCCAGCCCGATCTGCAATGGGTGATCGACCCCGGCGGCACGGGTGACATTCCCAACGCCGTTGTGGTCGGCGCGCAAATGGGCGTGACCTTTTAAGGAGGACATCAACATGGCTACAGCAATCACACCGCGGTCAACGGCCCCAGCCGGACGAATGGATCCGCGCACCGCGCGGCGCGGAATGTTTGTCATCGATAACGGGAGGAACGTTGCCTTCACCTTCTTCCTGCTGGTGTTCCTGTTTGCCCTGTGGGGTTTTTGCAACGGGATGATCGACGTGATGGACAAGCATTTTCAGGAGGAATTACACCTGAACCTGGCCCAATCAGCCTGGGTCCAGTTCGCGCACTACCTCGGCTATTTTGTGATGGCGATTCCCGCCGGGTGGCTGGCCATCAAACTCGGCTACAAAGGCGGTATCATCGCCGGATTGCTGATGGTGGCAGTCGGCGGGTTCTGGTTCATTCCGGCTACTCACATTGCCCAGTTCTGGGCGTTCTTGTTAGGCGTGTGCGTGATTGCGGCCGGGCTGACGTTCCTGGAGACGATTGCCAATCCCTACACCACGGTTCTCGGTCCACCGCAGTATGCCGCTACCCGGATCAATCTGGCTCAATCCATTAACGGTATCGGTTTGTTATGCGGGCCGATCGTGGGTGGAGCGTTTTTCTACTCAAAAAACGCCTCCGGCATAAGCACTGGGAGCGAGCGGCTTTGGATACCCTACGCATTTATCGGCGTAATGGTGATCGTCCTCGCCATCGTCTTCTTTTTTGCGCCGATGCCCGACATCGAGATGGAAGACGATTACCAAATCGATGATCAGGCCGCGGATGGGCGCCGATCGATCTGGTCTCATCCACATTTCTGGATGGCGGTCATCGCGCAGTTTCTATACATCGCGGCGCAGGCCGGCATCTTTAGCTTTTTCATCAACTACATGACGTCACAGGTGCCGGCGGTACCAGGTTCGTGGGCAACGGCATGGCCCGGCTGGTTCGAGCTGCACCCCAACGGCATTCTCGGTTTTAGCAACAAGGGGGCATCAAATCTGGCTTCGTTAGGCTTTCTCTGCTTTCTGATCGGCCGCTTTAGCGGCAGTGCGATCCTGAAAAAATTCACTCCTTATAAGGTGCTGGCCTGGTATTGCATTGCCGCCGCGGTTCTCTGCCTTGTTATCTTCTTCAAACTGGGATGGGTATCGGTAGCGTCGGTCTTCCTCACCTACTTCTTCATGTCGATCATGTTTCCGACGATCTTTGCGCTCGGAATCTTCGGCCTCGGTCAATGCGCCAAAAAAGCGTCATCCTTCATTGTCATGGCGATCATGGGTGGCGCTATCCTGCCGAAGGTCATGGGGGCGGTGGCCGATCGCTACGATTTATCGCGAGGCTTCATTGTTCCGATGCTCTGCTTTGCGTTTGTGGCGTTTTATGGCTTCATGTGGCCACGACTGAGTCATGGCGAAGGTGCCGTGACCGTCTCCACTTCGACCGGCCACTGATGAGTGCGACGTTCGAAGTAGATCATTCCAGGATCGCGACCGACCCGGCGCTGGCACACTTCGCTGAGGAACTCGATCGGCTGTGCCCTATCGATTCGGTTGACGCGTTCAATCGTTATTCCCGTACCGCATGTCGACTTTGGCGTGACCGTTTCCCGGACCGCGCTGGCGAAATCCCTGACCGATTTCGCAAACTTCGGGAACAGATCGATTCCGGAGGTGCGAACGTAATCCGGACACGGTGGGGCGGCGTGGTCGTCACTTTGCACGAACACCCGCGAGTCGAGAAGTTCCTCGTGGTCGACTCCGGCCATTATCTCGCACTCGAAAAGCACGAGCAGAAGGTCGAGCGCCTGGAATCGACTGAAGGAATGGGTCTGGTGCTCTGGCGGAATGCCGGTTCCGGCGGCTTGTTAGCGGAGCTGTTTTTGCCGTCCGGGGTATTGCAGCTTGGTCCCGGCATCGAGCATTGCCTTATCGGCCTCGAGAATCTCGTGGTGTTTGAACGGTCCATTGACCCGAAAGGGATGGACCAAGACCTGATTTTTATCTACGAGCCGAACTGACATGAGGGGCGAGTTCTTTGCGTTCGGTGAGATGCTTTGGGATTGTCTGCCGTCGGGGAAGCACGCAGGGGGCGCGCCCTTCAATGTTGCCGCGCATCTTGCCCAACTCGGTGTGCCAGTGGCGCTCATTTCAGCGGTAGGTCGCGACCCATTAGGCGATGAGCTATTACAGGTAGCTCGAGACAAAAAGATATTTACCGATTTCATCGGACGCGTCCGCATTGGTCTGCCGACCGGAACGGTGGTGGCAACGTTAGACCAAAAAGGCAACGCAACTTACGAGTTGGTCCAGCCAGCAGCGTGGGATGAAATCAAAATTTCAGCGAAAGCACTTACTGCCGTCGCGCAGGCGCGCGCTTTGACCTTCGGATCGCTCGCTGGCCGCTCCCCTTACAACCTTGAACAGTTGAACGAGCTATTGAAGGTCAATGGACCGTTAAAGTTTTTCGACGTCAATCTCCGCCCGCCATTTGTTGATCCGCCACTGGTGATCGACCTGGCTAAACGTGCCGACGTACTCAAGCTGAACGATGGCGAAGTTGGTAAACTGGCGGCGTGGTTGGAAACGGGCGAGCTCGCGGGTAACGGTCCGCGTGGTCCCGATGAGGTGGCCCGCGCTTGCGCGATCGTTGCCGATGCCACCGAGGTCACACGCATTTGTGTGACGCTGGGGGAAGCGGGGGCAGCTTTGTGGGATCAGGGCAATGTGTTTACCGCGCTGGCTCCGAAAGTCGTTGTGCGGGACACGGTGGGGGCCGGCGACGCATTCATGGCTGGCTTGATGGTTGGCCTAACACGTGGCATCAATCCAACGACCATGCTGGAGAATGCATGCCGGCTCGGAGCCTATGTAGGGTCCCATTATGGGGCAACTCCATTGCTGCCGCCGGAGATCACCGAGCTGTTTAAGGCCCGAAGCACCGGCTCCTAGGGCAAGCTCAAACCAGGAAAACCACGCCTGGACGGCGGTCCGAGATCATGAGCAACCGCTGCTGTAATGGCAGTAACCGTGGGTTTTTATAGCAGGGTCTGACTTTTAACCTCGCATCCGCTCTTTTTGCCGGTCATACGAATTCTGATGCAGTTGAAAGGCCGTTTCTGTTAGACTTGAAAGATTCGCGTCTTTTGACCCGACCATAACAATGAAGCAGGCACTCTGGATAGCTATCGTTAACAGCATAGTCGCGGCACAACTCTCGGTCTGTTTGGCTGGAACGGACTCTGTCCGCGATAGCAAGGACATGAAGCAAGTCGCCACCGAGCCCCCGCCGGCGGAACTGTGCGACTGGACTGGATTCTATGTAGGCGTTCACAGCGGCGGCCAGTTCGGCCATAGCGCAACGCAAGATTTTGCAACCGGCCGCGTGTTCGGATATGACGAATCGGGGTTCAATGGCGGCTTGCAACTTGGTTACAATTTTCAATGGAAATGGCTGGTGGTGGGTCCTGAAATTGATGTCGGCTACATGAATCTGGAAGGTCACGGCGACGAACCGAACTTTCGCGGTGTTCACGGCGAGACCGACAGTGACTTCTACACGACACTGCGAGGCCGGCTGGGCGTTAGGCTAAATTGCCATGGCTGCTGGCTCGTTTACGCAACCGGCGGAGCTATTGGAGTAAACTATACGACCAGGTTCCACGTTGATCCTGATTTCTTCGACGCGCGCGGTAACGACTTCAACTGGGGGTATACTGTAGGCGGCGGCGTTGAACGGAAGATTGGTCGCCACTGGTCGGTGAAAGCCGAGTATCTTTATTACCGCCTCGACCAGCAGTCGTTTGGCGGGCCGCTGAACGGTGTGCCGATCGATTTTCGGGCCGAAACGAGCGGTCATATCTTGCGCGCCGGATTGAACTACCAGTTTTAAACAACTCGGCCCGGTTCGCAGCGAACCTGTTTGTTTTAGCCGCCTCGCTCTGTCGAGGGGAAGGGAAGAAGACGCGAACTCAACGCCGTGGTCGGATTGGCGGCTAGGAGCGCGAGGCGCTCTCGTGGTAATTCTGGAAGGGTCCATTCCTGGTTCGAGCCGCGATTCTTTGATGTTATGGAACTCGAAACCTTGCGTGATTTGTACGTTCATGAACTGAAGGATCTTTACAGCGCGGAGCAACAACTCATCAAAGCGCTGCCAAAGATGAAGAAGGCGGCGAAGAATCGCAGCCTGGCAGCAGGCTTCAATCAACATTTCGAGCAAACCAAGCGCCACGCCAAGCGGCTCGAGCAGATTCTAAAACGGCACGATCAGTCAACCCGCGGTCCTAAGTGCGAAGGCATGGAGGGGTTAATCAAGGAAGGCGACAAGATGGCGGGAGAAGATGCCCAGGACGACGTGCGTGACGCCGGCTTGATCGCTTCAGCACAACGAGTGGAGCATTACGAAATTGCCGGCTATGGTTGCGCTCGGACCTATGCCGAGTTGTTAGGCGACAGCCAGGGTGCCCGGCTGCTCGATACCACTCTGCGTGAGGAGGCGAACACCGATAAGAAGTTAACGAAGCTGGCGAAGCAGTTGATAAACGTCAAAGCCAGGAAGGCGCGGCCCGCGACAAACAAATCGGACGGCGGAATGACCGGCGCCATCAAACGCGTGGTAGCGAAGGTTACCGGCGGCGCGAACGGACAACGATAGGGCGCGGGACTTCCTAACCAGTCGGAGCGGTAGGGCAAGCGCGTCGCTTGCCGCGGATCTAAACCGGCATGCGGAGCGCCTGCCCTGCAACTGAGGTTGAGACATTGTTGCCTACGGGCCGTATCAGCCGGATCGGCGTCTGACACAGACGCCCTACAATTCGTGAATAGCCGATTCGTTAGGCTCGGGGCGCCCTATTTTTGTCCCGGCTGTCGGCCCGGTGGAACGCGATCTCCGCGCGCGTTGTTGAATCGATCGCAGCGAAGCTGCGATAAGATTGAGCGGCATAGCGGCTGATCGGTAACAACGGGCTGGGGAGATCGCGTTCCGCCGTCGAGACCGATGCTTGCCTGCCCCGATCGAACCGCTAGCGTACACGCGAAAACGCGAGCCGCGCGCCGAACCCGATCATCGCCAATCCCGAGACAGCTTCCAGACTGGCTTTCACCCGCGGCTTTGTCAGAAAAGCTCGCATTCTCCCGGCGCATATCGCGATTCCTCCAAGCCAGATTACGCCCATCAAATAATGACAGAATGTCATGAGGAGCGATTTCATCAACACCGGGTCGTTAGGGCTGATGAACTGAGGCAGGACCGCGAAATAGAAGACCGCGATCTTCGGATTCAAGGCGTTGGTAAGAAGACCTTGCCGGTAGCAGCGCCAGCGGCTGCCAGCGTTATTGCGCCGATCGATGTTTGCCTGGACAGCGAATCTCTTTGTCCATAGTCGGCCCGCTTCCAGCAAGCTCTGAATTCCAAGGTAAAGGAGGTAGAACGCTCCCGCGATTTTGACGAGGTTGAAAGCGACTGGCAAACGAACGAACAGTGCGGCAACGCCGAGTGTTGCCAGGAACGGCTGAAAAACAAATCCGGAACAGATGCCGGCCATGGTGCACAAACCGTCCCGGGTTCCGCCTGAGAGCGTATTACGGAGGGTCAGCACGGTGTCAGCCCCGGGGGTGATGGTTAGCACTGCGGCCAACGCTAAAAAAGCCCAGAACAGGGAATCAAACATAGCGCAACAGATTACGATATTTGTTGGCGCCGATGAATACGAAAGACTCGCTGTAGCCGGGGACGGTGACCCCGGCTGACATTCAGGTAATCATCTCCAAGACGGGGGTGAGCGACCCGGCTTCAACCAGATGGGTCCGGCTACAGGTCGCCATTCGGCTGGACTTTTTCCCCTGAAGCAGGTAAAAACCTTGACTCGGATGCGGTGGAAAAATCTATATTTTTGCGGGAACGCTTTGTTAGCGACCGCAGTTCTATTGGCGGCGGCGATGGTATCAAGCGCGGTCGCAGGGACAATTACTGTGACCAGCACTGCTGACAACGGCGCGGGCAGTTTGCGGGCGGCGCTCGGTTCCGCGGGCGGTAACGACACCATTGATTTCGCTCTGAACTTGCCGGCAGTGATTACGCTGACCACCGGCGAACTACTCGTCACCAACAACGTGACGATCTCCGGACCTGGAGCCGCCAATCTGACGATCAGCGGAGGTAACGCGGGGCGGGTGTTTCATGCCGGAACATCGAATACGGTCACCATTTCGAGCCTAACGATTGCCGATGGGCTGGTGAGCGCAGGCGGCGTCGGCGCGGGGATTTATCTCGAGAACGCGAATTTGACGCTGCTGAACTGCGTCATCCAGAACAACCACGCTACTGGTGGAAGCACCGCGCACGGTGCCGGAATTTACGCCATCCAATCTCAGCTCACTCTGACTGGATGCACCATCGGCAGCAATGTTGCTTCAGGAAACGGCGGAGGTGTTTACAACATTGGTTCCACCGTAACGCTGAATCGCAGCACAATCAGCGGAAACAGTGGACTGAATGGCGGCGGGTTGTTCAGTGCCGCTGGCACGACCAACCTGATTGGCTGCCTCGTTAGCGCGAACGTTGCGACTCATGGCGGCGGCGTAGCGAACGTAGGCGCGCTCGGCGCAGCTGCGCTGACAATGAATAACTGTACCTTTAGCAGCAACACCGTGTCTGGCGCGAGCGCTACCGGAAGTCAGGTTTATAATTCGCGTCAACTATCAGCCACTTCGGCAGCGATCATCAACTCGACAATTTTGAGCAATATGGTTGCGGGCAATTATGCCGGCGGAGCGGTCTACAATGAAAATGGAGCAACTGTTACCGCAGGGAGCAGCATCATTCAGACAAGCGTGCAGGAACATAGCTTCGTTAACGCCGGCGCGGGAAGCATCACTTCGATGGGTTACAACCTGAGTTTCGATACCGGTAACGGTTTTCTGACTGGTCCGGCCGATCAGATCAGTACCGATCCATTGCTCGATGTCGGCACTGGACCTCGTGACAACGGCGGCCCTACGTTCACAATCGCTCTCCAGGCGAACAGTCCGGCGATTGATAAGGGCAAAGTGTTCGGCAGCGGCACCGATCAGCGGGGCGAACCGCGACCATTCAACGACCCGGGTGTGCCCAACGCTGTAAACGGGGACGGGAGTGACATCGGGGCATACGAAGCGGATCTGCGCCTAACAAGTCTGGCCAGAGTGAGCAACAATTTGCAGCTTAACTTTACCACTATTGTCGGAAAGAGTTACCAGCTACAGAGCCGGCCAAGCCTGGTGATGGGCGGTTGGAACGGTGTTGGTGGCGCGTTGGCCGGCAATGGCGGGATTGAAGGTTCAACGGCCACGAACGCGTTCAGTTCGGCAGTGCAGTTCTATCGCATCTTGCAGACGCCGTAGACAGCAGGCTTCCCGCCGCGCCTGCGCGTGGAGATCCAGGGAGCGGCGGTCGCCGAAGCGCCGACCCGGTTCGGCGACTGGGAAGTCCCGCTCAGTGATCAAAGAATTCCGGTATTCTGACCGCGCCATCCAGAGTCTTACGGCCGAATCCGACCAAAGCGGACCGGGTAAACCGTTCGGCTGCAGCAGATTTCGCTAGCGCTGGCATTGTTTTGGCGGAGAATTGTTCTCATGACGAAGGCTTGGGCTGTTGGGTTGGCCGTGTTGTCGGGTCTCTGCTCTGGGATGAACGCGCAGCAGAATGACGGGATGAGCGCGCTCGATGGTGCAAACCGACCATCATCGGCGCCCGTCGCCGCGCTCGGCTTGTCAGATGGGCATCATTTTCCTTTCCGGAGCGCTTTTGCCTGGATGGAACCGGCTAACGATTTTCTTCCGAACTGGAAGCCGGATGGATGGGACTCCGCGCCGGATTACAAGGTGGCGACCAAATCGCGTCAGCCCCGACAGCGAACTAACGACTACAAAAATGTGTCCGAGGGCAAAGACTCGACCGGGGGATCGGTCGAACTGCGGAAGAGTTTATTTGATAACGTCCATGGCGAGGTGGGCTTCCTTTACGGCGCTTCGAGCGGAGGGCGAGTCAGTCATCAGCTCGAGTCCAGCTACATTTTTGGCAGCGTTGGCGATGAGCATGTGCAGATTAGCGCCGGTGCGTTCTACGAACACTCGAACACCGATTTTTCCCGGCGCGGCCGCTAGATGGTTCTCCTTGTAGCGGCGGTCTCTGACCGTCGCACTAATTCTGCTGAAGGGTTCCTCGCTCGCTCGCAGATCGAGAGATGTCTCGACGACGCTCAACACGACATCCAAAATTACTCAATCGGGCAGTACTCGGAGGCGATATTGCCGCTGACTTACTCCTGAAGCGGAGGCATCGCTAACAACCAGACTCGTGGAATCCGCAGCGCGGATGTTACCGAACTGCGTCCACGTGCCGGACATCAGATTATCCACGTATTCGGCGACGTAACGTTTGAGCGGCACTGATCGAAAGGTCAGCGTGACCGTCGTTCCGTCCGCGGTGATCCTTGCAGGCGCCAGATTGTCGGCTGCGTCTACCGGGCTCGTTCCGGCAATAAACTCGGCGTAGTTGCTCATTCCGTCGCCATCGCTATCGATATTCGGCGATGCTGCGGTTGTGGATCCGAAGTATTGCTGTTCCCAGTCGTTAGGCAGGCCGTCGTTGTCGCTGTCGCTGCGAATCACAAACCCGGCGACGTCACTGGTAGCCTTTTCTGGCCTCACATCCGAGCCGTTCAACCTGGAGACACAGTTGGTGAAGGTGACGGCGTTGGCATGCCGCATGTAGTAGCCATAGGCTGGAAGATTTCCCCACAAATTCGCCTCCGGGTACTGATTGCTGTCCCATTCCGGCGGATTTGGCGGCACCGTGTTCAGGCCGCCCTTGAATGTAATATTGCAGTTTGTGAAAAACAGATTCTTGATCGGATAGATCGTGCCGTTGTAGAGCTGACCGCTGATGTTCGATCCGTAGATGTCACTGGTGCTGTTGTCTACACTGCAAAGAATGTCGGTGAAGTGGACGTTGTCGAGGGTGCCTAACTTATCCATGTCTCCATCGGGATGGCCGGGTTGCTGACCCAGGAACACGAAAAAAGCCGAACCGCAATTGGAGAATTCCAAACGTGAGAAGTTGATGTTGCTGACATCCGCGCCATTGCGCGACATTACCACCATGGCCGCAAACCGGGCATTCTTAGCGTAGCAATCCTGGAGCAACGCATTTGTGAAGCCGCCATAGCTGGCGGTGCCGAACTTGTAGCTGTTCGCGCCCGTGTGCGCGGTGAAACAATCTTTGATCACCAGATCATCCACTCCTCGGCGGATTCCCGTTTTCGGGCAGAATGAATCGTCGCCGGTATACACGGTGCAATCCTGAATGACGGCGTGATGACAGTCTACCGGATCGATGCCATCACGAGTTGGAAAAAGGTCCACGTTCAGCAAAACGTCTTTGATGAGCACGTTATCGGTTTCCATCGGCACAATCGTCCACATCGCCGAAAGTCTAACGTAGATGTTTTGGATGGTGACGTGATCGGAAAGCACTGTCCAAATGGTTATCGGTCGCTCCGCTTCCTTTA
The DNA here is from genome assembly GCA_045809745.1 of Chthoniobacterales bacterium. Lineage (GTDB taxonomy): Bacteria > Verrucomicrobiota > Verrucomicrobiia > Chthoniobacterales > UBA10450 > DATFCK01. The sequence goes on from JBJMXE010000091.1 coordinate 39,375, forward strand.
TATCGGTGTTGTACCACGATTTCCCATCGGTCGAACCATCGAGTCCACTTCCGTCGATTGTTCCGCCGCCGTCAATTGTGAGGTTGGTGCAGCCTTCGGCGTAAAGGTGAGCGCGACGGCAGTTCAAAAGCTGGTTGTTGGTAGTGGCTGGAGATTGTTTGGGAAAGTCCGCGCCGTTAAGTGACGCCTTCAAGTTCGCCGTGCTTTCGATGAAAAGAGTCATGTTGCTCTTCAGATTCAACATGCCGGTGAGATAAGTTCGGGGACCGCTCAGGTAAACACTTCCTCCGGTGCCGGCGCAGGCGTCAATGGCGGACTGAATAGCAGCGGTGTCGTTAGTCGTGCCGTCACCCACCGCATTGTATGGAGGAGCATGCACATCCAGCACCGGACCCGGTGGAGCGCCGATGAAGGCGCCCAACTCCCAAATCTTCACGTTGTCCACGTACAAGATGCCGGTGTTCGTGCCATCCATGTAAAACTTCAGCTGGCCGAGGCTGCCGCCGGTGGGAGCATTGCGGACAGCGGCGTTATTCAGTTTCCGCACACCGTCGATGAACAGGTCATACGTGTTGGCGGTCGTATTGATCACCACCCGGATCATGTACCAGTCGTTGGGCACGAAAGGTTGAATGGTTGTTTTCGTACCGCCGATGTAGGAGACGATATTTCCGTTTTCCAAACCCACCGAAACAACAGCGATCCCGTTCCCATCATAGATATACGGGCACACTTTGAAGCCGTTTGTGGCGCGGGTGAGCACCTTCGCTTCGAACGCAACTCTTCCGCTCTGACTTGCAAACGTCCGGGAAAGCGTTGATTCGCCTGAAGTAGTAGTCTTCTCGATCCGGACGCTCTTGTCTGCGGCGAAAGGGTATTCTCTGATCTGCACCGACCCGCTGGTGGCAACGCTAATCCAGTTGTTAGCTGGACCGGCATTGGTCGTCATTCCGTTGAATTTCTCGTTAACGACATAGATGCCGGTCGCATCCGCAGTTCCCGCGCACAGAAGCAGGCCGATAAGACCGATCGCTCTGTATGAGAACACGGCTAGCCGGGTGAAAGGCTGATACGGCATCAATCTCTTAGTGCGATACTGAGTTGAAAATCTGCGGCTCACCGCAACAACGCAGCGAGATTCGGGGTCAGGACGAGTGTCAGTATTCTGCGCAGCATGAACGCGCCAGATCAAGGCAAAACCGGCCATTTTAGCCGGTACCAGCCTGCAAACGCGGCGCAGGCGCCTTGCACTTCGGGCTCTAGAGCGGCTCGCTGCCATTATGCAACGAGCGCGCTCAGAGTGTCCGGACTTCCTAGCGTGGGCTTCCAGCCTATGTTTTGCCCCGACCATCGGCAAAGTGCCGATGCCACAACTTTAGGATGAACAGAACGCGAACGTTCGCGCGCTGACCATCAGCAGGCTTTGACCGTTCCAGGAAAATCCTGACGGTCCTCCCGGCCGATGCGGTTAGGCCTTATCGTAAACGCCCGTCGTCTTGTATTTCTTGCCTTTCGGCGTTGTCCCCGAGGTAGTGACGGTCCGCGTCTTTCCGTCAGCAGAAACGACCACCTTTCCCGTACCGACAACTTTGCCGCCTTTTTTCACTGTCATGTTCAACGTGCGATCGTTCACTTTGGTATACGCGCGAGTGTCCGTATTTGGGTCGCCGCTAACGGCGTAGTCCTTGCCATCAAATTTTCCTTTCCACTCGTTGTGAGTTGCCTTTCCGTCCGGACCGGTGCCGTCGACCGTCACCCTGACTTTCCCCATGACCGTATCCTCATACGTAACGGTGCTGTTCTTTCCCATCCCGGGGGCCAATTTGGATTTCGACTCGTTCAGCTTCCATGTTCCCTCGAGTGGATGATCGGTCGCGTACAAGGCCCCGACGGCGAGAAATATCCCCAAGCTAGCTACAATGATTTTGGTTCGCATGGCTGCATGGAGCAGAGATTTCGCGGAGAGGTCAACGTTTTTCTGGTTCGTAAATTGCGCGGATCGAGGAAGTTCCGACGGGTTCTGCAAAAGAAGTGAGCCGAATTTGATTGTCGGGTGCACCGGGCGCGGATATGCCGTACAGCATCGATGAGTTCGCTATTCCGAATACTAGTATTTGGCAGCCTGATCGGCTTGACGATGCGGGCTACCGCGGCGCAAGAACGGACCGACAAAGTGCTGTTACAGGGGAATGCGGCAGGTTCCCAAATCGTCCAGACAGAATCGCTGACATCCGCGCGCGCCGAATATTCGTATAACGATCGCGGCCGTGGCGATCACATTATCGCCACTTGGAAAGTGGATGCTTCCGGCGTGCCGGTGGAATACGATGGCCACGGCAACGATTACATGAAGGCGGGGGTCGAAGAACACTTCAGTGTTACCGACGGCAAAGCGGTTTGGAAAAATCGCAGCGAACACGGCGAGCAGCCATTAAATCGCCCGACGTTTTACCTGCCGGCGAACGCGCCTCCGGAATTCACGGCCGTTCTCGCTCGGGCCCTGCTGAAAGCGCCTGACCACAAGCTGCCGTTGCTGCCGGCCGGTGAAGCCGCGCTCCAGGAAACCCGCAAAACGAAGGGCACAAACGAGACGCAATTGACTTGTTATCGCATCGACGGCCTGGGCTTTCAGCCGGAATTTGTCTGGCTTGCTCCGGGCGGTGACATGGCGGCGCTGCTGGACGAATGGCTTGCGGTTGTCGCGCCCGCCGATCAGAACGTGCTCGCCGAGATGCGGTCATTGCAGGATGCGGCCAGGGGCGATTGGGCCGCAGACATTGCTCGGAAGACGGTGCGTGTGCCGAAAGGCGACGTCGTGATCACCAATGCGCGATTGTTTGATCCGCGCGACCTAACCGTTACTCCCGGAGCAACCGTTGTACTCCGGGGGCAGAGGATCATTCGGGTCGGCGCGGGGTCTGATGTCAACCGTGACATTGGTGCCGAGGTGATCGACGCGCGCGGTGGTTTTCTCATGCCCGGATTGTGGGATAACCACCAACATTTCGGCTCTGTCGACGGCGCCCTCGACTTGGCATGCGGCGTGACGGACGCGCGCGACATGGCAAACAACACCGACGCTTTTCTGGAACGCGTCGCCCGGTTCGATTCAGGAACGGAGCTGGGCCCACATGTTTTGAAAGCGGGCATTATCGACGGCACCGGCCAGTTCGCCGGCCCCACCAAAATGCGCGTGGATACGCCGCAACAAGCGACTGACGACGTCGATTGGTACGCGGACCACGGATATGCTCAAATCAAAATCTATTCGTCTGTGAAACCGGAGCTGGTGCCGGTTATCGCCGATCGCGCGCATAGTAAAGGACTACGGGTGAGCGGTCATGTGCCGGCATTCATGTCCGCCCGACAGTTCATCGAAGACGGTGCCGATGAGATCCAGCATCTGAATTTTATCGAGCTGAACTTCCTCTTTCCAGAGGTGAAGGAAACCAGAAATCGTGACCGCTTCATCAAAGTTGCCGAGCGGGCGCGTGAATTTACTCCCGACAAACCCCAGGTGCGGGAATTCATCGAATTTCTCAAGAAGCATCACACGGTGCTGGACCCGACAATGAACGTCTTCGAAGGCCTGTTCTGCGGCGACCCGACCCGCGCCGCACCGGGTACCGCAGCGGCGGCCGACCGATTTCCGCCACAAGTCATGCGATCATTGTTGAGCGGAGCGCTGGAAATTCCAAAGGGGAAAGAGGACGCCTATCGAGCGGCCTTTCCGGCGATGCTTGAATTGCTGAAAGCGATTCACGACGCTGGTATAACGATCATTCCCGGAACGGATTCGCTTGCCGGTTACACTTTTCACCATGAGTTGGAGCTTTATGCACGCTCCGGAATTCCGGCGGCTGAAGTACTGCGAATGGCGACGCTCACCTCGGCGGAGGTCATGGGTGTAGATAAAGACCGGGGAGTCATCGCTCCCGGTAAGATCGCCAACATGGTCTTAATAGAAGGGGATCCGATCAAAAACATCTCCGATGTCCGCAGAGTTGTCACCGTGTTCAAAGACGGGAAGATCTGTGATCCGGCGGCGATTGAAAAAGCATTAGGGATCGCGCCGCGATCGCAGACGCAATAGTGCGCGGTGGCCGCGCCGGCAGGCAGACGCAGGGCGGAGCTCCTGCGACGCCGTGCTTTATCAATGACGCTGGTCGGCGGTCATGCAGGAGCTCGCCCACGCGCGGAGAAGTTGTAGAGGTGCTCGCTGCGGCGAGGACCTGTTTTTCTAGAGAGGCGGTTGACACAACCGCCTCTACCACGGTCGGTCGATCCGACGTTCCTGCGATTGGCCTAACAGCCCTACGGATAGGCTATTCGGTAAAATCGCTTCTGCGGGTTTGGCGGATTCGAATCGTTGAACGGAAAAGCTCCGTTGGAATCGGCGGTTGGTGACCCGATGGTGTTGAAGCTGTTAGGCACAGTCAGGTCATCGGTGGCTTCGATTCGGTTCACCGCATTGGCTACACCCAGGCAGTTTAACGACACTCCGGACCCCAACGGGGTGATTGACGTAATCCGCAGGTCGACGGGCAGAGAAGTCGGCAGCGGCCAAACGTAAGCGCCGCGGCTGCGGGTCCACACCGAAAGCGTGGTTGAGCCGCGATCGATCTGGATATCCCAGATCATGGCGTGCGGCAGACCATTCTCGAACCGCTGCCATACTGGTGACGCAGCATTGATGTTGTTGGTGTAGTACAAACCCCAATCGGTGCCGGCGAACACCTGTTGCGGAACGTTCGGATTCACAATAACGGAATCAACCGGAACGTTAGGGAGATTGCCGGTCTTATTCTGCCACGTCGGCGCCGCGCAGTTGGCGTTGCAAACGACCTGATAAACGTGGCCGGGAGTTGTCGGCGTATTCTCATTGAAGCCTCCCACCGCGGCATAGCCGACCGGAGTCGCGGCAGCGGCGACCGAGGGATCGAGCGCTATACCAAGAATCGGACGGTTAGGCAGCACGGTGTTGTTATTCGTGAGGTTTATCCAGTTCGCCTGGCTGGGAGATCCGGTGCCGAGGTTAAATCCGATCCACACGTTGCCGTCGTTTGTTCCGGCCATGGCAACCGAGTGATATTTCGGAGAGTATTTAACCTGATTGATATGCGACCGGTCGCTCAGGCTTTGCTTGGTCATGTTCTGGGTCGACGGGTTGTTGGTCACGTACCAGCTATTACCGTTCATGTTGCTGATCCCGCCCGAGGTCGTTTCCCAGACCCGAGTGGTACCGACAATGAGCTGTCCACAACCGCCGGGGACGCCGGCGGCCGCGCAGTCGTCGCCGTTAGGTATCCCGCCGTGAAACAAATCATAAGGAAGAATGAATGATTGGGTGTCGGTCGCCCAGCGGCCTTTGACGTTCGTCCAAGTCGCACCCGAAGCAGTACAATTGCTGACACAACGGCTGATGCCGCCACTGTTGTTCCCTTGGAAGAATCGAAGGCTTGTGCCGGTGCCTACGGGATCAATCCGGCTGTAGAAACCATCGCCTCCGAGTCCGGTTTGCCACTGAATCGGTCCTGTAGGCGTGCCGGAAAACATTACCGAACTCGCGCCGTTGTCCTGCGCACCGCCACTGGCCTGGGGCGTCGCCGAAGTCGCAAAATTGCCGCTGATATCACCCGAATAAAACTCAATCGTGTTCAGCCCGGTATCCATATTGAACCAGGTTGGATCCGTGGCTGCCGTGGCCAGGTTCGCCATTGTCGTTCCATGAATACCGCCGTCATTTCCGACGAGCAGAATGCTGGAGGAGCCGGGAACGAAGGCGAGGGCATGCTGATCTACGTGCACACCGTTGTTTTTTGCCGCATACCCGCAGGTGATATCGTTCCACGGAAGAGTCGAAGTAGCGACGTTGCTTCCGTCCCAAAACCAAATCTCGAACGTATCGAAAAATGCGCGGTTAGGGTTATTCGGATCCACGGCCACACCCTGATCGTACCAGTTTTGCGAGTAATCGCCCGCACCGCCCTGGCAATCGGTTAGGGAACTGCCGGGCGATCCGGGAATTTGGGTCCAGTTGGCGCCTCCATCAATGGAGCGGTAGGCGCCAAGCTGGCACCCGGGCGCGTTGCCGCAGCTCGATTGCGGGGCGATCGCCTGCAACTGGGCGTAGATGTAATTCGGATTGCTGGGCGCGACGGCAATATCGATGCGCCCAACCTGATTGCCCACAGCTGCGCCTCCATATGGAGTGCCGCTGGTGGCGTGCAAGCCTGTCCAACCGTTGTTATCCGTGGCGATTGGAGCGAAGTCGCCGGGACAGCCGCTGGCTGGGATGGTGCCTTTGTAAATTCCATTCGCGCCGTTGAGGTTCAGGTTGTACTGAACGGCCGTCGAGTAACCGCGAACGCCGACCGCGGCGATGACGCGTGTACTGCTGCCGTCATCCACCAAGGCTAGACCGGTGATGTCCTGTCGCTGGGTGTTGAAATTATCGGTTGTGCACGGGCCGGCCCAATTTGTGCCGCCGTCGTAGGAGAAGTACAGACCGGTTTTCGTGCCCGCGACGACGTTGTTGCTATTTCTGGGATCGACTCGCACTTTGCCTACCGATTGGTATTGCGGGAACTGACCTGCAGGTTGTGCGAGCGCCGGCCCAAACACATCTGCACCGAGCAATATCCAGCTCGCTCCGGCGTCAGTGGACTTCAGAATGCCCTGGCTACCCATCGAAAACGTGCCGAAGTTGAGGTCACCCGTTCCGGCATAGATGGTGTTGTGATTATTGGGGTCGATCGTTAGGGTGTCGATGCTGATTGTTGCCAGAAGTGGGTCGTCCGTTACCGCAGTCCAGTTGGTGGTGGTGCTGCAACAGTTAGTTGTCTTCCACACACCACCGCCGTCCGATCCCAGGTAGGCAACAATAGTGCCATTGCTAGTGGTGGTCGGATCGACCACAATGTCGTTAACGCGGCCGGCCGTGGTAGTGTAATCGTAGCACCCGGTGCAGCCGGTCATGCGCAACGGTTGCGGGCCGAGGGCAGTGAAAGCATTCGGGTTGAGACCGGCCGTCGCCGCCGGACTGGCCGCTACGTTGGCCCTCGATCCTTTCACGTTGGATCTGGAAGTGCCAAACGGCACGCCGCGCCGGATGGCCCCATCTTGAAGGGCGGCACTCCGCAGCCATGAAGGATCAAACCGCCCGGTCGGATAGGTCAGGCGGTTATTCCATTCCTGTTCCAGCCGTTCCAGATCTTCGCCTTTTTCTCCGGCAACCGGCATGTCGCGGAAACGTTCTTCGGCGGGCGCACCCGAACTCTCGCCTGGCATCTGTGGCCGGGAAACCCCTACCACACTGGCGTAGGCGAGGAATGCACCCGCGGAACACAGGGTAACGGCCGCGACGAGCCTTGGGGTGACAAAACCAGCCGTAGGCATAGCGATCTTAGACATAGAGCAGGGGAATAGGGGGACAGTTCTTCTGGGAAGAACGAACAAAGTTTATCGCAGGTCAGTAACCGATGTGCCAGTGAATTCGTCCAGATTATTTGCCATTGGCCGCCCGTCCGTAGGCGAGCTGACCGGCGGCGGTGTGGCGCCACTGACATAAAACGGTGAAACACGGTCGGTGGTATTGAAATCGTCGCCCCAACTTACGTTCGTGAGGTTGCCGAGAGGATCAGGCTGCAACAGGTCACTCCGGCCTCGGCTTTCTGCAATTCAGATACGTCAACGGTCCGGATTGAGAAACCTTTCTGCTCCAAGCGCTCGGCTGTGTCGGGAAACGATTTCGCGATGATAATCGTGCCGTTCAGCGAAAGAACATTGGCCGCGGCGCTTTCTGTGTGGGGAACTTCCAACGACTGAAACTCTGCAAACGCTGAGCCGGCCAGCCACGAGCGGTTAATTAAAACCGTGCTGTCGCCAACGTATGAAACCGCACTCTTCAGGTGCAGGACGTGTCGGAGTCGAACGGCGTCGACCGCGTAGCCATATTTTTGCAGGATACTTCGAAGCTGAATAAATCCGGCTTCGTTTGTGCGATTCGACAAACCCACAAAGACTCGCTTGCCCGCGCGCAACACATCACCGCCATCCAGCGTCGCAGGAGCATGCAAGTATTCGAGCTCTCGATATGGACACAGCGCCGGAATGATCGTCTTGATTTCGTCCCGCCGTGACGCCGCTCCCATCACTGGGATCACCGCAATCTCGTCGAACACGACGGCCGCATCTTCGACGAAAACGGAATCGGGAAACCCCGGCTCTGCCGGAAGTCTGACGACATGTGCCCCCAACTGCTCGAGGCACTGCCGATACGAGTTGTGTTGCGCGACTGCCTTCGCCAGGTCGATAGGCTTCCGCGAGCGAAACGAAAGCTCACAATTGTTGATGCTGGGACTGACATCGCGGGTGATGGCAATTGTCGACATTCGTCATTAGACTATTACGCCGGAGGCAATGAAAACGCAGCATCTGTTGAACGTGAGCGATTACGCGCTCGCCGCTCGTGAAATTCTCGAACCAGGCTGCCTGGATTATTACGAGGGCGGCGCGTTAGATGAAATTACGCTGCGCGAGAACACTGCCGGATGGCAGCGACTGCCGCTTTACTACCGAGTTCTCGCTGGGGTCCGCTCGAGGCAGCTCCAAACGACGGTTCTTGGTCGGCCGATTTCCATGCCCATCGCTGTCGCCCCAACCGCTTTTCATCGACTGGCATGTGATGGGGGCGAAATCGCAACCGCGAAAGCGGCAAAGGCTGCCGGCACTTTGTTCGTCCTCAGCTCGCTCTCGAACACCGCGATGGAGGCCGTGTTTGCGGAGGCGGGGAGTCCGCGCTGGTTCCAGCTCTATATATATAGGGATCGTGCTATCACGGCAGAGTTAGTGAAGCGGGCCGAAGCGGCTGGCGCGGAAGCCATCGTTCTCACGGTCGACGCGCCTGGTCTCGGCACTCGGGAGCGCGATACCCGGAATAGCTTTCGCTTATCGGACGGACTGCGAGTCGAAAATCTGAGTCCGCTCGGTAAAGGAGATGTGCCCGAAGTGGAAGGTTCCGGCCTTGCCGCCTACGTCCACGCAAATTTCAAAGCTGATCTCAGCTACGCGGACCTCGATTGGCTGTGTCATGTCACCTCTCTACCCGTAATCGTGAAAGGTGTGGTCCGCGGAGAGGATGCGATTCGATGCGTGGAGCATGGCGCGAAGGGAGTGGTAGTGTCGAATCACGGTGGACGTCAGCTTGATACTGCCGTCGCGACCTGCGAGGCGCTGCCCCACGTGACAGACGCTGTTGGATCGTCGTGCGAGATCTACGTCGACGGCGGAATCCGCCGGGGTAGCGATGTGTTAAAAGCGGTGGCGCTTGGCGCCCGCGCTGTTTTAGTCGGCCGACCGATTTTGTGGGGACTCTCGGTGGCGGGGGAGCAAGGCGCAGCACGCATTCTCGACATTCTCCGGCGGGAACTCGATGAAGCGATGTTACTCTGCGGATGCACGACGTTAGGCGATATCACGCCATCCTTGCTCCGGCCGTGATTCTGTAGTCGCTGGTCAAACTGCGCCTTACACGGGCACCAGCGTCACGTGCACGATCTCCGCCGGGGCGTTCACCCGGAGCGGAAACCAGTTTCCAACGCCATTCGACACAATCAGAGTACTTTCTGCTCGGCGATACAGCCCGCTCCAATAGCGAAACATTGCCGGGCCGAACCCGTATCGCCGATTCAACATCAGTTGACCGCCGTGAGTATGGCCGGAGAGCGTCAGGGGAATTTTTGCATCGGCGGCAGCATCGAATGCGTGAGGATGATGGGCTAACAGCATCCGGAATACGTCGGGTTGAGATTGAGTTAATAATCGCTGCACCGCGGCGGTAATTTCATGGTCGCGATTCTGGCGCGTGCGCGTCCAACTTAAACCTAATAACTGTATCGGTACCCCGCGTATGGTGATCACGGCGGCTTCGTCGAGAAGGAAGGGAATACCCGAAGATTTCATGCGTCGCTCGAACTCTTCCGGATTTTCGATCAGGTCATGGTTCCCCTCGATCAGGTAAGCGCCGTATTTCCCATGCATTTGCCTAACCAGACCTATACCGGTATCGAGATCAGCCAGCGCGTCATTGATCAGATCGCCGGTCAACAAAACAAGATCAGCATTGAGATTGTTTGTAGCGTTAACGACATCGCGCAGCACGCGCCCGGACGTGAACCGACCAACATGGATGTCGCTGACCTGCGCGATTGTCAGTCCGTGTAAGTCGGGTGGCAGCTCGTGAACGGGGACAACGAAACGCCTGATCCGGAAGTCAGTAAGTTGTTGCAGGGCGATTCCAGTCAGCCCGAGAGTTGCCAGGGGTGGAGCGATAGCGGCGGTGGCGGCGAGGAATTCCCGCCGGGTCCAGTGAGATTCCGGATTAGATATTGCCGGCTCGTGACTGCGCCGCCGGCGATGCATGATGATGCGCTCCAAATACGTCAGCAGCGCTGCTCCGCCGACAAGGAGTAGGGCTGCGATGGAGATTGGCAGGACGATCATGTGCCAGATTAGCAACGCCGCAACCATCCATTTGGGCAGAAGCCGGTCCCATGCGCCCTGCGACAAGCGGCCTGAGATCAACCAGGCAAGCCCACCAATCTGAAAAACCATGAAAGCGGCGGTGACATAACGCCATGGCGTGGCGCGAGCGAAACGCCAGGAGGCCACCCACCAAAGCAGGTTCAATCCGACAATCGCCCCGATGATAATAAGGAAAAAGCTCACCCAGATCGTCATTCCCGGCGGCGACTCTTCTGCACCGCCAGACAGTATAATACGCCGTGAAGCTTCTTCGCGCCTGCCCGGGATTGTGGTCGGAGATGCGAAATCGCGGAGCAAGGGTATGGCGCGTGCTCCGTTGCCGCCCAATGAATATTTCTATCATCACTAAATCCATCGTCTGCGTCACCGCGGTGTCGCTACTCGCCGCAGCGCCGGCTTTCTCCAAGACCGTGCAGCTGCCTAACGACGATTTCGCGATCGCCTCGATCGATTTCCCCGCCAGCTGGGAACCGGAAGAGATCAACAATGGAGTGGCCGCCGAAAGTCCGGACAAAGCGGTGTTTCTTTCAGCGGTGGCCGTCGGCAGCGACAAAGGTATGAATGCCGAGCTCGATGACACTTTCGACTTTCTCAAAGAACACAACGTGGAGTTGGACAAGAAGAGCAAGTCCGAGGGCAAGTTTAAGATTGGCGATCTGGAAGCCGAAGAGCTGACATTCCAGGGTAAAGATGAAGACGGTCCGGCCGCGGTCAGCATCGCGTTCGTCACCATCAAAGATAAAGTGGTCGTTCTGACCTACTGGGTTTCCACCGACAAGGAAAAGGAACATTCGGACGAAGTAGGCAAGATTCTCCGAAGCCTGAAGCCAGCGTCCAAGTAAGTCGTTCGTTAACTTTCTAAGCTAATTTAGCGCGGATCGGAGAACCCGGTCCGCGCTTTTCGATTTGTGGGTCATCGACATGCTCCAACGGAGGGCAGAGCTCCTGCGGCGCCGCACCTTCCTTGTTTCGGCATGGACGGTCCCGAGTCATCGTAGCGGCGGTCTATGACCGCCAAATCTTGCCGCTCTGCTCGAGGCTGCGGCGTGACAGGGCGCCTCTCCGCTGATGTTTGCGTCGTAATCCACTTTCTTATGCGGGCGGTTCGGTTCATCGTAATCTTTATGTGCCGAAATATCAGAACCCTTCACAATTTCGCGCCACCAGCCACGACCGACGAGGTTCGGGCCAGTGCCTTGCAATTCGTTCGGAAAATCAGCGGATTTCATTCACCTGCAAAGCTGAACGAGGCCGTCTTCAATCACGCGGTGGATCACGTGGCCGCGGCGGCTCACGAACTTCTGGAGTCGCTCGTGACCAATGCGCCGCCGCGCGATCGCGACATTGAAGCGGCTAAAGCGCGAGCTCGCGCTGCCAAACGGTTTCACAGCAGCCGGACTGGTGTCACGGCAATGGCGCCGTTGAAACAGACATCCACATCAGCGCCAGGCGTCCGCTCCCGCAGGCGGTAATCGCCGGCGAAGAATAGTCCGCTCTCCTCTTCGTGCCGGTAATTTAATGGCAGCGGATTCGGATCCAGTTCGCACCACACGACCTCCGGATCAGATGTGTCCGGAGGCAGGTGCGGCAGATTGACGTTGTAGAACATTCCGGACTCGTTAGGGCGTCCGAAAATGTCGCGAAGGATTGGAGTTACCCATTTCGAAGCGCGATCCCAATCATAATCAGATCCAGCTTTGTAGTAATGCGATACGGCCACGCCCGGCCAGCCATGAAGTACCGCTTCCCGCACTGCCGCCACCGTGCCGGAATAGTACATGTCAGCTCCGAGATTCGATCCATGGTTGATGCCACTCAGCACCCATTCCGCATCCGATACGACGCGCAGCAGGCCCAGTCTGGTGCAATCGGCAGGCGTACCGTGGATCGCGAATTCCGTTTCGCCGCGCTTTTCAATGCGGACGCCGTCCTTCCACGTGACGGCGTGGCTGACGCCTGATTGCGGGCCCGCGGGTGCGACGACAATCCCTTCACCGAAGGCCTTCGATGCTTTGACCAGCGCACGCAATCCCGCGGCGGCGATGCCATCGTCGTTCGTAATGAGAAATTTCACTTCGCTCCTTCCTAAAGGTCCCACTGTTCAGTGCTAAGCGGCGTTACGCCAGCGAGCAATTCACTCGCTAGGCGAGATTCGGCAGACCCAATCTTTGTAGCGGCGGTCTCCGACCGTCACCGACTGGTTGGCGGCGTGGCTCGTTGTCATTTCGGCCTGATCTGCTCGCGGAACGCAGCGTGTTTTGCGAACCGCCCGCATAATTTGGCCGGGAACGCGCCCGAAAAAAACCCTTGATTCATACAAACGTATGAATTAATCTGCCGGGTGAGTCAATCCACCATCGAGCCCTTCCCGCAGCACACCAAGCTCGCCATCCTCGATACTGCCGAGCGCCTCTTCGCCACCCACGGCTTTAAGGCCACTTCACTCCGCGCCATCACCGGCGAAGCCGATGCCAATCTCGGCGCGGTAAATTATCATTTCGCCTCCAAGGACGCCCTCATCCTGGCCGTTCTCCGACGGCGCATGCAGCCCATGAACCGGGCGCGACTCGAATTGCTGGAGCGGTTCGAACAGGAAGCTGGTGAACATCCGGTCGAGCTCGAGAAAATTCTCGAGGCCTTATTTCGACCTCCCGTCGAACTGGTTGCCCGCGGAGCCAAAGGGGGCCGGTATTTTTTGCGGCTGATGGCGCAGTGTTTAGCAGAGCCAGGTGCTTATCTGCAGCCCCTGATCCACGAAGAGTTCGCTGAGAAAAATCGCAGGTTTCACGCGGCCATTCAGCGAGCACTCCCGTATTTATCTGATGAAGAAGTTCACTGGCGCCTTCATTTCGCCACCGGTGTGTTTTTGCACACCGTCGCGCATGCAGACGTCCTGGAACTTTGCTCAGCAGGTCGGTGCCGCGTGTCCAGTGTGGAAGGAACGCTACGCAGGATGATTGGATTCTGTACCGCCGGGCTTAGAGCGAGGGAAGAATCGGGGAAAACATCATGAGCGTTATAGAAGCACCACCTGAACAATCGAACGTGTCGCGTCGCGAGCACTACGCGAACACCACGCCCCCCGCCGCTGACAAACGGCCGTTGTTAAAACGTCCCGGCGTAATCATCGGCGCTGGTGCGCTGCTGATCGTCGGGATCATCTACGCAGCCTTCGTGTTGTTTCACTCTTTCACCCACGAGTCTACCGATGACGCATTCATCGATGCGCATATCATCGCGATTGCTCCGAAGATCGCCGGAAGGGTTGACAAGGTCTACGTCAACGACAATCAAATGGTGAAGAAGGGTGATCTTCTGGTGGAGATCGACCCGGCCGATCCGCAAGCCGTGATTGCTCAGAAGCGGGCGTCGTTAGACGTAGCCAGGGCCCATGCGCGCAATGCTGAGATGTCGGCTGAACAAGCGGATGCGCACCTGCAAACCTTGCGCGCCGGATATGAAGCTGCCGGAGCGAACGCTGCTGCGGCAGCCGCCGACACCGCGAAACTGAAAGGTGATTTGCAGCGGAACACCGAGCTGGTGAAGAGTGGCGCTATTTCGCGGCAGGATTACGAACATTCGGCAATCGATACCACCGCGTCGCAATCCAATCTTGATTCGAAGAAAAAACAGATGGACGCGGCGGCGGCTTATCTGAAGGAATCGGACAAGCAAGCCCAGGCCACGCACAGTCAGGCCGATGCCGCCACTGCCGAGGTCAACGAAGCCGAGGCGTCCGAACGTCAGGCGGAACTCCAGCTTTCATATTCGAAAATTACAGCACCCGAAGACGGCCGCGTCACGATGAAAGCGGTGGAACCCGGCGCCTACGTGCAGGTGGGTCAGAATCTATTCGCTCTGGTTACTCCGCAGCTCTGGGTGACCGCGAACTTCAAAGAGACGCAGCTTACCGAAATGCGGCCTGGGCAATCAGCCACGGTCACAGTCGACGCGTATCCCGGAAGAGCATTGGGCGCGCACGTCGACAGCATTCAAGCCGGCAGCGGCGCACGGTTCATTTTGCTTCCGCCTGAAAACGCCACCGGCAATTACGTGAAGGTCGTGCAGCGGGTTCCGGTGAAAATCGTGCTTGATGAACGGCCCGATGTGCAGCGCATTCTCGGACCGGGAATGTCTGCCGTGCCGGATGTAAAGGTGAAGAGCGGCTTGTCCACTGCCGTGCACGTAATGATCGCGGCCACGATTGCGATTGCGATTGTGGTGACTGGAGCTGCGGTTTGGATCGGCCGGACCCGCGCAACTCGTCGTTAACCCATGGCCGAAGGGGGAGCAGCACCGCCGGCTCGGCATTGGACGCCGGCCCACAATCCGTGGCTCATCGCTGTGGCGGTGATGTTGGCTACGTTCATGGAGGTACTCGACACCTCCGTCGCGAACGTGTCCCTGCCACACATCGCCGGCAATCTGTCGGCCACCACTGATGAAGCAACCTGGGTGTTGACGAGCTACCTGGTGGCAAACGCGATTATTCTCCCGGCGACGAACTGGTTAGGGCAATTGTTCGGCCGCAAGCGGTTTCTGATCACTTGTATTGCGCTGTTCACTCTCGCTTCGGCCTTGTGCGGCATGGCGCAAAGCCTCGGCTTTCTGATCATCGCCCGAGTTTTGCAAGGCGCCGGCGGCGGAGCGTTGCAGCCGATATCGCAGGCTGTGCTGCTGGAAAGTTTTCCGCCGCAAAAAAGGGGCGCGGCAATGGCGGTATTCGCGATGGGTGTGGTGGTCGCGCCGATCCTCGGCCCAACCCTGGGCGGCTGGATCACTGACAATTATTCGTGGCGCTGGATCTTCTACATCAATTTGCCGATCGGAGTCATGGCCATCGTCATGGCTAACGCAATGGTCGAGGATCCGCCTTATCTGAAACGGATTTCCGCCGCCAACATCGACTACATCGGTTTTGGTCTGCTCGGCATCTGGCTGGCGACATTACAGTTCATGCTCGATAAGGGCCAGGAGCTGGATTGGTTCCAGTCCGCGGCCGTGGTCTGGTGCACCATTGTTTCTGCTGGCGCATTCATTGGCTTTATCGTTCGCGAACTAACGACCGCTCATCCAATCGTCGACTTGCGCGTCCTCAAAAATCGGAATTTTGCCGTTGGCTCGACCATGATTCTGCTGCTCGGCGCGTTGCTCTATGGCACAACGGCGATCCTGCCTTTGTTTATGCAAAACCTGCTGCACTACACTGCGGTTGATGCCGGTATTGCCATGAGTCCGCGCGGAATCGGAGCGCTCATCATGACCATCCTGGTTGGTCGAATAGTCGGCAAGGTCAGCAACCGGATCCTTATTGGTGTCGGATTTCTATTGCTCAGTTACTCGTGTCTCATGTTCGCCCACATCAATCTGCAGGTTGGGATGGGCAGCATTGTGTTTCCGGTAGTCGTTAGCGGGGTTGCCATCAGTCTCATCTTCGTGCCATTGACTACGGCAACGATGGGTACGCTGTCGCAACAGCAGATCGGTAACGCGAGCGGCATTTTTAACCTGATGCGGAATGTAGGCGGCAGCGTCGGCATCGCGATGATCACCACGTTCGTTGCCCGGACCGCGCAAACTAATCAGGCGATTCTCTCGTCCCACGCATCCATGTTCAATCCTGTGTTTCAGCAGAAGCTGGCCGCGATACAGTCCGGACTCGAACAGCACGGAGGCCATTGGCAGGCCATGAAACAAGCGCCTCGAATCCTTTACGGATTGATTCAGGAGCAGGCTGCGCTGCTCAGCTATGTTCACAATTTCCGATTCTTCGCGCTCATGTGCCTCATCTGCACACCGCTGGTGCTTCTCATGAAGAAGGTGAAGAAGCCGGCTGGACCGATCGCCGCACATTAACTGGTAGCGGCGGTTCACCGAACCGCCATTCTGCGCCTGCTTGCGACGCGCCCTCGCCCTGGGACCCGGGGATCCCTGGCGATTGGGTCAATCGCCTCTACCACTGACGGCGTTCGGACCTTTGGTAGCGGCGGTTCACCGAACCGCCATTCTGTGTCTGCTTGCGACGCGCCCTCGCCATGGGACCCGAAGAAGCCTGGCGATTGGGTCAATCGGCCTCTACCATCGATGGCGTTCGAACCTTTGGTAGCGGCGGTTTACCAAACCGCCATCTGCGATCTCCATCCCAGCCTCCGCGGCAGTTTTCCCAGCCAGTGATCCACGTGTGATCTGATTTTTGGCCGCGCAGTTACCACTCGAATTGCGAAATTTCCATATGAACACCGAGACCACTTTAATTACCGGCGCGAGCAGCGGCATCGGATTACACCTCGCAAAAGAATTTGCCAGTCATGGTCATCCTCTGGTGCTGGTTGCGCCGGTTGAATCCGAACTGAAGCAGATTGCAGCCGAGTTAGAGGATCAACATGGCATTTCCGTTCGCGTGATCGCAAAGGATCTCGAACGGCCTGAGGCGCCCGAGGAAATCTTTAACCAATTGGCCAGCGAACGCGTCGAAATTGAGATCCTGGTTAACGACGCCGGCCATGGGCAAAAAGGAAAATTTTGGGAAATCCCGATCGAAAGAGATCTATCCATTCTCCGGCTGAACGTGGAGGCGGTGCTTCGCCTAACCAAGTTGTTTCTCCGACCGATGATTCAACGCAAGCGCGGCCGCATTTTAAACGTCGCGTCGATCGCGGGTTTCGAGCCCGGTCCTCTGCTCGCAGTCTATCACGCCTCGAAGGCTTTCGTTCTTTCCTGGAGTGAAGCCCTGGCCACGGAACTGAAGGACAATGATACCGGTGTGACGCTGACTGCGCTCTGCCCCGGGCCTACCGACACCGATTTCTTCCCGAAAGCGGACATGGTGGGCACGACGGCATTCCAGAAAGGAAACTTGATGGCGCCTCAGCCAGTAGCGGAAGCAGGATACAAGGGTGTGATGGACGGGGAGCGGATCGTTGTGCCGGGCGCGGCGAATAAAGCGCTGGTATTTTCACGTCGATTCCTGCCCTCAACCGCCCAAGCCAAGCTTCACGAGAAAATGTACTCGGATGTTGGTCCGGAGGATCGGAAGCGAGTGCCGCACGAAGAAGAAGCAAAAGCGGCAAGAGACGAATGATTGGTGTAGCCGGGGTCGCTGACCCCGGCCGCTGACTTTTTCGCTCCTATTGCCACCGGACAAAGGTCCACACCACGAAGGCAGACACCAACGCCGCAATCGAGGTTACCAGGCCTAACGAGCGGGACCGGATCCATCCGCTCAACCCGAGGCTGAGCAGGTTTGAGTAGATGCCGAGGCCGAACGACACAAACAGAGTGCGCTGGGCCCAGGGGAGAAACTCCGGCGCCGCGAATCCCCGGGGCGCGCTCGGGTTCAACACCAGGCCAACGAGCGTGCCCGCAATAACCGCGATCATGAAGGACGCTGATGCCACGGCCGCAGCACCCGCCGCCAAACCGACATGTCGCCGCGGACTTTGCGATTGAAGCAGGATTCCGAGGAACGTAGCGGCGAAGCCGCCAAGAAACGCGCTGACCGAGGCGAGTTGCCTCGCCAGTTCGCCGTAAAATTCCAGATCGCCTGGCTTCATTCTAACCTGTAGTCGTCGAAATCAGGGAGTCTCCGGGAGGTCGCTTTTCTTCTTCATAACCCGCGCGACAGGAACCACGGTACAAGCAGCAGCGAAAAAGCCATCACCGCTGTCCCGAGAAATATCCCCAAATCATACCGACGGCAGCTGCGTAGCGCATCACGGACCCCGCCGCAGCATCCCGAGTAAATAGCGAAGCCACAAATTCGGGCGAGATCAGCGCGACATTACAGGCAAAGATCCCGCCGATCGCCGACGAGGCGAGAGCGCCGCCAACGATCCAGCTGAAATATTTTAGGAACGTCATCTCAGGAATGGGCCGTTCTGCCGGTAACAGCGAAAGCTTCCGCGGGGAAGCTCATTTTTCCGTTCACGAAATATGGTCTCGCGGCATCGGCTGATGCCCGCTTCACGGCCGCTAATTGAGCAGCAGTAAGTGCGGCGGTTTTTTCGCGCAGAGTTTGCGACATCTCCGTTCGCAACTGCCAGAATTGGTCAAACGAGATGGCCGCTTCCACGGGGAAAGCCAGGTGACGTTCGATCACATCTGTTGCACCGGCGCCTTTCAGTATCTCCGCCAGCTTGCCTGGGACGGCAAAACGGAAAGGATCCGGGGCATCGCTCGCATCTGCGTGTGGTCCCACGCATTCCTCGACCAAGTCGGTGATCGCGGAAAAGAAGGGGTTTGCTGCCTCTGAACCCCACACCACAAATGAGACTCTCCCGCCGTCGACAACCACTCTCAGCGCCTGCCGCAGAGCCGCGGCTGGGTCCGCAAAGAACATCGCGGACAGCCTGCCCACGGCGACGTCGAATGTGCGGTCCGCAAACGGCAGGTCATCGCCTGAACATTGGGTGAAGGAGATGTTTGTCAGGCCCAGTTCGTTTGCTTCGTTCCGAGCTGTCTCGAGCATCTCGGCTATCGGATCGGTATACATGACTGATCCTTTTTCGCCGACGATTCGCGAAATGGTGAGCGATGGCTCTCCTCCGCCGCCTCCAATGTCGAGCACTCGTTGGCCACTTCGGATCCGTGCTTCTTCGACCAAGAGAGAAGTTAACGGCGCGAACATCTGTGCGATTAGCGGGCGATACTTGTCCCAGTATTGAGCAGACTGTTTCCATCCCTCCATGTTCTCGCTCTGTTCCTTGGCGCTCATTATTTGCTCAGACGAATTGGTCAGCACACAGGACGTCGGATTGCGGCGAGTGCCAGCATTTTAGCTGCGACGATCAGCGATAGCAGAATTGGGCTTCTCCGACCCCGCCGTGTTCGCTGCCTGCTGTTTGATCCATCGCTCCACGCGCTCCTGCAGTAGGTCCAGTGGCATCGCTCCGCCATTCAGGATCTCGTCGTGAAACGCTTTGATGTCGAACTTTGCTCCGAGCTGCTGTTTCGCTTCGTCCCGCAGCTTGCGGATCGTGAGCTGGCCTATCTTGTAAGCGAGAGCCTGTCCCGGCCAGGCAATGTAACGGTCTGCCTCAGTCTGGGCCATCGCATCGTTCACGTCATTGGCGTGCATATAATCGATCACCTTTTCGCGGCTCCAATTCTTATCGTGGATGCCGGTATCCACCACCAGCCTAACGGCGCGGAAGAGTTCGGAGTTCAGCCGTCCGTAATCAGAGACCGGCTCCTGGTAGAAACCAATCTCTTTACCCAAATCTTCGGCATAAAGTGCCCAGCCTTCCGCGTAGGCGGAATAAAAGCCGTGCAACCGAAATTTTGGAATGTCGGGCAGCGTCTGGGCGATGCTGATCTGCATGTGATGGCCCGGCACACCTTCATGATAAGCGACGGCTTCGTCATCAACCAGAGTACGCTTCGTCGGGTCAGCCACCGCCACCACCACGCGCCCCGCTCTTTTGCCGTCGGGTGTGCCGGCGACGTAATGCGTTGCCGCGGCTTTGTTGAAGTCAGGGATCGGTTCAACTGTCACCGGCGCCTTCGGCAGAAGTCCGAACAATTGCGGCAGCTTCGGCTCCATTTGGTGAATGTATTTCTCGAAATCTTCAACGATCTGCCGTTCGCTTTTGGGCTTCCACTTCGGATCGCCGTTGATGGCTGCGCGGAACGTGGCGAGATCCTTCTGTCCATTCGCCTGCGCTAGTTTCGTCATCTCGCCGGTGATGCGCTCGACCTCCTTTAATCCAATCTCGTGGACCTCGGCGGGGGTTACGTTGATCGTGGTCATCGTTTTCACCGCTTCGGCGTAGCGACGCTTGCCGTCCGCCAGACTCTCGATCGAGAGATCCTTACGTCCTTTCGCGTCGTACTCGGTCCGCAGAAACTCGGCGAACTTTCGGTAGGCCGGGAAAACCTCATCGTTAACCGTCTTTGTAATCTCGTCGGTTAGGCGTTTTTTATTTTCCTCTGAAAAGTCCGCCGGGAATTTTTTGAGAGGCAGAAGGAACGGGTTCGCAGCGATAATTCCGTCGCATTGTCCGGGCAGCTTATCGAGCACCAGTTCCGGCGGCATCAGTTTGTCTTTTTCGCCCTGCCGCAGCACCTCCGTTGTCTGATCGAGCGCCCGGGGGATTTGATGCAGCCGTGAAATGTAATCCTGGTAGTGCGCCACCGAATCGAACGGCACGCTGAGCGGCATGTCGGCGAGTCCGGTGTGCACACCCCGCTGCTGGTTTATCGGCATCTCGTAGTTTTTGAGATCGTAGTTTACGTCCTCACGTTCCAGTTGACGCTGCATGAGCTGATGACTCAGCAGGTCCTTCTCGCTCATTCCATCCGTCGGGATGGCTTTGAGGCGTTTTAAAAACTCATCGGCTTCGGCGTGCTGGCGCTCGATTTCCTTGAGTGAGTACTGCGCCAGCAGCCCGTTGTAGCGGTAGTCACCAAACGATGTTGCTCGCTCGGGTGCATTCTTCAGTCCCGTCTCATAAAATTCATCGAACAATGCATTCTGTTTGGCCACGCGCTCTTCCAGAGGCGCCGGTTGGGTGAAGCCGGAAAACGGGACGGCTATAATGAATGCCCAGACGAGGGAGCTGGTTCGGTAGCCGCGACATGGACGGGAAGCAGTTGGCGCTGCCGGTCTGAGCGTCGGCCTGCGCCGATAATCGATTTTTCGCATATATCCATGCTAGCAGAGTTCCTCAGACGCGCATGACGTCAGCGGTAGGAGCTCCGTCGGTTGATCAGCAGGGCAGTTATCACTCTTCCCGCATCAGTTCGGTCGGATCGACGGCAAGGGCTCGCAATGCCGGGATAGCGGAGGCGGCAATGCCGAGCAGCGCCATCGTTAGTACCGCCCCGATCACCACCGTAGGCTCCCGTGAATTCGCCTGATACACTATTTGTCCGAGTATCCGACCGGCGAAGAAGCCTAACAACACTCCCACCAACGATCCTGTGCCGAGAAGCATGATCGGTCTTCCGACAGCTGCCCTAATCACGTGCTTTGCGCGGGCGCCAAGTGCAACACGGATACCGAGCTCCTTCATTCTTCGACTTACGTTGTAAGCCGCCATGCCGAAGATGCCGGTTACCGCCAGCATCGCGGCCAGCCCTCCCATGATACCCATTGCTGTTGTCGATGCGCGTGCGGGGAATAGCGCGTTCACCCCGCTGAGCACATCCTCCCACCTCTGCACCGTGACGATCGCATTCGGCTCCAGCGAAGTCAGGGTGCGTTCAAGCGTTGGCGCGAATTCGTTCTCCGGGCGTGGCGATCGGACGACAAACATGATTGAGCTCCGCTCGTTCTGCGCCAACGGCAGAAACACCGCCGGCTGGGCTGGCTCCAGCATGTTGTGATACTTGCCGTCCTCCACCACGCCGATCACTTCCGTTAATCGCTCGGAGACGATGAACCGCTGTCCGATCGCCGCCGCTTCGCCCCACATCTTCCGCGCGAAGGTCTGATTCACCACCGCGACGTGTGGTTTCTCGCTGTTATCATGCCAGGAGACATCGCGGCCGTTCAGGAGCCGCGTGCCGGCAGCCTCGAAGTATCCGGGCGATATGGTGAAGACATACGGCGAAAGGACAGCATTGTTCGGCGTCAACTCTGTCGTCCCAGGCGCGAATATCGGAATGCCACGCAATCCTCCGTTGAAGGGCCCCCGGCTGACCGTGCCCACCGCCGTCACGCCAGAAATGTTTCGCAGCGCGTCGATCATTGCTCGCTTTCTGTCAAGCGGCACGTCGCCCGCCACCTCAGTTAGGTCCAGGTCGGCCAGCAAGGCGCCTTGCGGTTGGAAACCTAGCGGAGCGTGCAGCATGCGCACCATCCCGCGAAGGGCGACGAACGAGGCCATGACCAGCAGCGTGCAAAGTGCAATCTGAGCGCCTAACAACAGGTCCCGCAGGGCGAGCCGGCGCATGGGCGTGGCACCGACCGATCCGCTCTTCATCGCCTGCAACGGGCTGGTCTGCCAGACGTGCCGCGCCGGGATCAGGCCGAACAGCAGCCCGCTGGTGATAGTTAAGATCAGGGCCGCCAGGTAGACACTGGCATCCGCACTCACTGCGGTACGGCCATACGGGGACTGCCATTGGTTCAGCAACCCTAACAGCACGCGTGCCGCCAATAGCCCCGCGGCTCCGCCGATCAGCGACACCACCATTGCCTCCGTCATGAGCTGTCGCACAACCCGCCAACGGCTCGCCCCGATGGCAACACGCAACGCGAGCTCCCTGCTCCGATCCGCCGCGCGCGCGGCAAAAAGGCTCGCCAGATTAGCGCATGCCGCAGCCAGCACCAGCAGAGCGAATCCGGTGATGCTCCAAAGAAATCCGCGAATGACGTCACCGTTGTCGGCGAAGAGGCCGGGCCGGACCAGTCGCAGCGGCATTCCCGTATCTGTCTTCGGATGCTCCAGTGCTAACTGCGCGGCGATTGTGCTGAGATTTTCCGCAGCCTGTTCGGGCGTGACGCTGGGCTTCAGCCGTCCAAGAACCGTTAGGGCGTTCGATGTCCGGCTCTGCAGAGACTCCGGCCCGAAGTAATTCACGATCGGAATCCAAAAGTCGGGCCACTCGAATTTGTCGGTGCCATGGAACCTCGCCGGCGCGACGCCGATTATGGTGAAGGAATCTTTGCCGAGGGTGACGGCGGTGCCGACGACGCCCGGATCTGCGTTGAAGACGCTTTGCCACAGCTGATGACTCAAGACCAAGTACGGCGCCGAACCCGTGCCATGCTCGTCCGCCTCGTCGATGAACCGTCCGACCTCCGCTGGCACACCCAACAGTTCGAAATAATTGCCGGTTACCGCGTGACCGTAGACACTTTTCACGGTGCTGCCCCAGTGCAGTCTCGCCTGACAATATCCGTAAAAGCCGGCCATGCGGCTGAAGGTGGTGTTACGCTGCCGAATGTCTTGAAACGCCGGATAGGACGTCGTCAGCAGCTTGAAACTTGTCCACGGCTGGAGCCGAAGTTGGTAAAGGTTGTCTGGATCCTTTACGTCGACGGGACGCAGCAGCACCGCATTCAGCACTCCGAACACGACGATGTTCGCGCCAATCGCCAGCATCAAAGTGAGCACCGCTACCACAGTGAATGCCGGAGATTTCCACAAGACGCGCAGCGCATAACGAATGTCGAGCAGCAGGTCGTTCATGAATGAGAATCAGCGATGGCTAGTCGTAAACTGCGAATTGACGACCCTGATAGGCTCATTTGGAAATCTCAGCCGAACAAACATTTATGTCGCTCGAACAATTATCTTACCTCGCGCAAATCGTTGGCTCGGCCGGAATCATTATATCGTTCGTGTTCGTCGGTCTACAGATCAGACAGAATACCGCTGCGCTTCAGCGTAACGAACATAATTCGACGATGCGCGAATGGACGGTGATCCGGATGGGAATTGCCGGAAACCGCGACCTTGCCGAGTTGATGACTGCCGGACTTCGGGGCGAGAGCGTCCTGGATCCGGCCGATCAACTGCGGCTGGAAATGTTTCTGAATGAACAGACTTGGGCGGCTTTTCACATCTGGGACAGAACGCAGCGCGGAGTTTTCCCGAAAGGCACGTTCGAGTTCTCGACTGGAAAGTACCTCGCGGATATTTTCCGAACACCGCGCGGCGAAACCTGGTGGCGAAGCGCAAAGACCACCGCTTTTCCTCCGCCGTTCGTCGCAGATGTCGATGCCGTGGTCGCGGGTGTGGCCTCGCCAATTCCGTCAATGAACGCGGACTAGAACTTCGACAACTCTAATGGGCCGCATCGCGCATCGACGAACGTCGGGCTTCTCCCTACGTCTCATTGGTGATCGTTATTTGTCGTCCTGCACTTCAACAACCATCAACTCGATAGGGTGATCGCCTGCATTTACGTCGGTATGCATGGTGTTCGGAGGATTAGCGGGTAACCAGTAAGCTTTTCCGGTCTCCCACACGTGGGTTTCGGATGCGCCGGATTGATCCACGATCTTCATCGTGCCGCCCTGGAGAGCAACGATCACGCGGCCATGGTCATGACGATGCAATGACAACGGCGCATTCGGAACAATGGTGGATTTCCAAACTTTCACATGCGCATTCTCCAATTGAGGAAGGCGCTGCGTGGCAGAGGGCGTAACGGAGGACCGCACCCCTGAGGCGGCGACGACAAGAGCAATACCAACAGAGCTAAGAGTGATCGTGCGATTCATGATGTTTCCTTCGATTGTTCTCTTACGGGGATTTCCGGCAAAATTTACCTCTGCCCTCTACGCCAGCTTGGCGAAACCCGCACCCAGTGACGTGATTTGGGCCAGTGCTGCGGAACCAGCAGTGGCGATTTCGAAATCCTGAAACTCGAATCCGGGAGCGACCGTGCATCCGACCAGGCTAAATGCGCCGAGCGGCCTGGCCGCCTGCCAACATCCGGCCGGGATCACGCAAACGGAACGACCATTCGAAGTACTAGTTCCGAGCACCTCGTGGCGTGGCTGGCCGTGACCGTCGATCCAGTAAAGTTCAAGTGGATCACCTTCATAAAAGTGCCAGACCTCATCGGAGGCAACCCGGTGCCAGCGGCTGTGCTGGCCTTTTCCCAGCATGAAGTAGATGGTCGTTAGCGCCGAACGCGCTGATCTCTCGTCCAATGGCTGTACTTCCCGCGAAGATCGGAAAATCTCACGAAAGTATCCTCCTTCGGGATGGGGTTGCAGATCGAGATCGCTGATCAGTTTGCTGGCGCGGTCATGCATCTTCTTGTTGCACCATTAAGAAAAAACACCGGTTCACGGCTAACGTTGACAGGTTACACCTCCGCGATCGAATTCTAAACCGAGCAATCGGCCGAAATCATCAAATCGCTGAACCATCCAGATGGTGTAGGCTCATGTGTGAAGTTATCCATTGCCGACAAGCGGAAAGGATTTCGGAAACTACATGAATCGGGTTGCTTTGTGTTGCCAAACCCCTGGGATATCGGCAGTGCGCGTTATCTGGCTTCGTTAGGCTTCAAAGCGATCGCCAGCACATCTGCGGGATTCGCGTTCTCCCGCGGTTTGCCTGATAACGCGGTCGGTCGCGACGCGGTGCTCGCTCATCTACGGGAACTCGTCGCGTCAACAGATCTGCCGGTAAATGCTGATTTCGAGAACGGATTTGCCGACGATCCAGAGGAGCTTGCTGAAAACGTGCGGCTGGCGATTGAGACCGGCATCGCTGGACTTTCGATTGAAGATTCCACCGGAAAATCGGCCGATCCGTTGTACACAATTGAGCATGGTACGAATCGAATTCGAACTGCCCGGCGAGCGATCGATAAGAGCGGATCGGATGTCGTTCTGGTAGGTCGCGCTGAATGTTACCTGGTGGGTACGGAGGATATATCCGAGACGACGCGCCGACTGAAAGCGTATGCCGAGGCCGGGGCCGATTGCCTTTACGCCCCTGGCATCGACAGCCTCGAACAAGTGGCCGCAATCGTGGACGCCGTGGAACCGAAACCGGTAAACGTCCTGATCAGCGGTCCCGGCAGCCTGACGATTGCAGATGTTGCGGGCGTTGGAGTGAGGCGCGTCAGTGTTGGTGGCGCGCTGGCCCGCGCCGCATGGGGAGGATTTATTCGCGCCGCGAAAGAGCTGGCGGAGCAGGGGACGTTTGGCGGGTTTGCCGGGGCGGCTGGCCACGGGGAGTTAACCAGTTTTTTTCGGAAGCAGTGATGCGGAGACAACGATGGCGAGCACGAGAACGATTACGACTACGAGCACTAACGGGAGGCGATCAGGATCAGGATAGGAGGAGAGGAATATGGCAGCGCGGAACAGTGATGTTGAATCTATCGATGCGATTATTACCGCCGCTTATGAAGCGGTGTCTGGTAAAGCCGGCGAAAAGCGCGATTGGGATCGGTCACGCGCCTTATTCGCGCCCGGGGCGCGGCTGATCCCCACCAGCAAACAGGCGGGTGTCAACGTACCTGATAGCGAACCGCCACAGCCGCTCGACGTGGAAGGTTATATTGCGCGAGTCAGCGGATTTTTTTGAGCAGGTTGGCTTTTACGAGCAGGAAGTGGCGCGACGGACGGAGCAATTCGGCCGGATTGCTCACGTGTTCAGCACATATGATTCACGCCATGATCCTTCCGATTCGGAGCCGTTCATGCGAGGAATTAACAGCATTCAGCTGTATCACGACGGCGAGAGGTGGTGGATCATTTCGATCTACTGGCAGCAGGAGAACCGGGAGACGCCGATTCCGGAGAAGTATCTTCGGTAGATTCACGCAGTTAGGCCATCTCGGCTGCGCGGCCATTGTAGGGCGTCTGTGTCAGACGCCCGCCGATGAGGATGATTGCTGCGATCGGGCAGAGTCCACGATCACCAACCATGAAACGGGAGAGGATGGGGATACGATCATGATCAGGAGCAAGATCATGATTAGGATTAGGAAACAGCGGGCGGGGGCGGATCAATCGCCGGTGGCGGAATACAGATCCAGATACTTTATTCCCGAACCGGTGTTGAAGATTACCACGCGATCTGTCGCTGAAATCTCATCGCGCAACAGAGGCAAGGCAGCAAAACAAGCGGCACCTTCCGGAGCGACGAATAAGCCTTCTGCCGCGCCGACCTGCCGTGTTACCTCAATCATCTTGTCATCATCGATCGCGATTGCGCCGCCGCCGGACTCGCGCAAAATCCGGAGCATTAGAAAATCGGCGACCGCTTTCGGCACTCGCAATCCCGAAGCGACGGTATGAGCGTTGGGGAATTCGGTGGCACTTGTTTCGTTAGCCTCGAATGCCCGCACAATCGGCGCGCAACCACTGGCTTGGATGGAAAACATACGTGGGCGTTTCGATCCGATCCATCCCATTGCCTCCATCTCATCGAACGCTTTCCACATTCCGATCAGGCCGGTGCCGCCGCCCGTTGGATAAAGGATCATGTCAGGCAACTGCCAGCGCATTTGCTCGGCCAGTTCGTAGCCCAGCGTTTTCTTCCCCTCGAGACGATAAGGCTCCTTCAGAGTGGACATGTCGAACCAGCCTTCATCCGATTTGCGCCGGCCGATCTCCGCTCCGCAGTCAGTGATGAGTCCGTCGATTAACGTCACATGCGCTCCGAACTCGCGGCACTCGATGATGTTTGCCTTTGGCGTG
>JBJMXE010000092.1:0-11871 GCA_045809745.1 Chthoniobacterales bacterium
CACACCGTCAACGGAAAGTGGAAAACCGAGTGAAGAGGCCGAGAGTGCGGCACCGGCGAAAAGTCCTAACCCCGAGATGACGCCGAAACCTGCGCCAACAAAAACACCCGCCGATCCGTTCGCCGGGGCGGAAAGTACCCCTGGATAATTCCGAATGAAGAAGTTTGCGCTGGTGTTTGTCTGCCCAGCGCTGCTTCTTTGCGCGACGGAGCAGTCACCGTGGAAGGCGAATGATCAGCCTGCGCTAACGCCGGGAATCATTGGCGAGTGGGATGATTGGGCAATCGCCTGCCCTACCATCTTAAAACGAGGCAGCAAATGGTGGATGCTCTATGAAGGCATCATCTTCGACACCGATGGTGTGCGCTCGGCCTTCGGCACCGCGGAAAGTGACGACAAAATGACGTGGCGCAAGCATTCCCAGAATCCTCTGTTCACGCCTGCGCTAAGCGAAACGCAGTCCTGCTCATCACCGTGCGCGACCTGGTGGCGTAATGGGTTTTTAGTTGTCTATATCGTGAGCGAGGACCAGATCCAAGCTGCGTTCAGCGGGAAAAATCCCGAAGACGCTCCGGTTGCCGCACGGCTTGCTCGATCCGACGATGGCTTGATCTGGAACAATATGCCAGCCGCCCAAGTGCCGATTTTTTCCAAGACACCGCACGGCTTCCAACCGTGTCTTTATGCGGAGGGCGATCGCTTGCACCTGTGGTGGATCGGCCCGGACGTGGAAGACCAACCTGCATTGTTCCACAGCATATCGAGCGACGGCCTCAACTGGTCTAAGCCGAATGGACAACCGACGAAGGAAATTGACGCGCGGGAAATCAGCTGTGTGCGCGTCTATCCGTCCGGCGATTTCTATCTCCTGACCTATGTCGCTTCAGAGGCCGACAGAAGTCCAGGAAAGATCTCGGTGGTGACGAGAATCTCGCGCGACGCCCGAAACTGGACGGCGCAAGGGCCGCCGGAGTTTCCACTTGCTTCCCTTCCCATCGACGGAACCCCGTGGATGATTTTCGAAAGCGATGGTGCGCGTTTGTTCTGGTCGGAGCAACAGCCTAACAACGCCTGGCGCCTGAGCAGCGCCTTTTGTGAAAAGAAAAACTATGCATCTCACTGATGCCCGACCGGCAATCGTGCTCGCCTTCTTCGCCAGCATCGGCAGCTCTGGCGTTAACGGCGGCACAACAATTCCCGCACCGGGCTCAACGACCAGTGACGGATTCACCGTGTCGGCGCAATGGCATGTCCACTACCGCTACAAATCGCTGGCCCACACCAGATACATGAAGTCCGAGGCAGGATTTTTGCATCTGAAGCCGACCCAGGACATCACCTCCACTACAACCGCCGAGGTCGACGTTACGGAAGAGGTAAACAAGAATTCAGGATCTAGTAGAATTGTGCTCCAGAACGGCGAGTGGCATTGGGAAGGGCATGACACCCAGCCGAAGAAAGGGAATCCGGGCAGCCTCTCCGCGCACGGTGGCTTTGATAAATCACCCACCGTTCGTCACTGGTTGGATGAGAAGACGCACCGAACGATGGTCACCTTTTCCGTCAATCCCCTGGATCCATCGAACATCGAAGAATTGCAAACGGCCCAATGGTGGGGAGGCAATACAATAGGCACCCTGGGATGTTCCTCAGAGTACAATCCGAATTACTTCGTGTTTCGCGACCCAAAAGGCCGCGCTGGCCCCGGCCTGGCCGGAGGAACCGCAGGGAACTGGTCGTCTGAATTGATCATCACCCGCTCAGTCCAAAAACTCGAAGCGGAAATCAAGGAGGTCGAGGATTTTTCCAGCTGGGTTCCCACGTTGAATGGAGCCGCTTCCTTTCAGGTGCGCATGATTCAACCGCCCGACCTGCCTGTGCAGTGGAAAATCTCGCTCTATAACACGTCGAATCTGCCGGGCGTTTGCAACAATGCCGACCTCGATGATTCTCCGCGCCTCGCTGCCCAATGGGAAAACCGAATTAAAAAGGACAGTTACGATTTGATTTTCGATTTTCGCCGCTACGGAAAGACGGACTTGAATTTCAAACCGGTGGAGAATCCATGGCAGGTCCTGGAAACCACCAAGCCGCTCGTCGGTTTTGGCTTTGCCGTAAGTTGCCTGGATTATGGCGCACATGGTCGTGTCATGGCCGTTGGCCACGTCAGCGGTCAGCCCGTCGTCGCCGTAGACAAACGCAAAGGACAGCCGTTTATCCGGATTCCGTTTTCAAAAATGGACAACGACAAATATCGCATAGCCGCTGCTGCCAAGCCGCAGGACAGCGCCGAAACGTACGATCAGCTCAGCCGCGGGGCCGCCGCCACCTCGGATGAGGACGCCTTTCCTGCCGGCCTGGATATATGCAAGGGCGACGGACTTACCATATTCGAGGAGTATCGCGGCTTTCTTGTTCGGGCAAATTTCGAGCCGAACGCCGCGATCGTTCACCGCCGGCTCTACCCTGATGTGAAGGACTTTTTCGTCTTTATGGATCCCGATTCGGCTCTGCTTTTTTCGCGTTATCTCGAGGATTTCCAGAAAGCCAGCGGGTTAAAGGTGCACCGCATCGGTGACGACACTTTGACGAAATTCATCAATGTGAATGACCGGGTGGTAAATTTTAATCGGGGAGACATTGGTGCGAAGCAGCACGCCGTCCAGGTAATCGATGCCGTACTAGATGACGCGACCGGCGGCCTGTGCTTTCCGCACCTCGGGCCGCCAGGCAATGTGTCGATGGTCTTTATCGATTCCACGAAAGTGAATGGTGGGAATTTTTTCGCGCAATCTGCGGCGAATTACCCATCAATTAACGACGCGAATAAGATGTGGCTCAAACGAGTCACCATTCACGAACTCGGACATTCTGTCGCCATCCCACATCACGGGAAATCGGATGATTTCTACAAAAGACCCATCATCGCCGAAGAGGGGGGGCAACGTTCCGGCGCCTTCGACTGCGCGATGCGCTACGTCGGCGCAGATTTTTTTATACACGACGTCTCGATGGACGAGCCGGATCCGGTAAATCATCCCTATGACAACAAGCACGAGCAGATCGGTCTAAATTTTTGCGATTCGCCTCGCGGCACCGGCCTTAACGACCGTGCACATAAGCGATGGCAATGCGGAGATGCACTCGCTGGTGCCTGCAAAACGCGGATCATCGTCACCGATCACTGTTTCACCTCGGAGGACCTCACGCCCAAGCCCGGGTCGGGTGCAGATCAATTCACGGCGCCCCCGGTTGATTCGCCGGAAAGGTCCGCGAAGAACACACAAGGGGAAGCGAAAGTTGCGGTGCGGTTGGATGCAAATGGCCGGCAACAACGGAACCTTGTTCCGGGCGAAGCGATTGTCTTCGACTTGCGGCTGACCGGCTTGCCCGATGCGGCCCTGACGCTGGGTCAGCCTAACGAGTCTTGGACGAAACAAATCACGTTTAAAATTCCCGGGCCGAACGGCACAATGGTGCCATGGAAGGCGGGTGTTCGCGCGATCGGATCACCCGTTGAGCAGGCTGAAACACCCGCGCAAGGCGGCTCGCCCACACCCGACAAAGCGGCGCCGAACGCGATCAAGATCGTGCCGGAAGCTCGATACCACGCCGCCTTCGCGCTCGATGGCAACGAGGCGGCCAAAATTGGTCCGGGCGAGCTTCGAATTTTCGCGGCATTAAACAACGGGACGCTGCTTTCCAATAGCGTGCAGCTTAAAATCCCGCGGCCCGAAGAACTTTCCGCGCAGGACCAGGGCAACGCGGACTCGGTCCGGACGCTCTCGCAGGCGCGCGTCGCTTACGCCGATGACAAATTCGACGAGGCCGAGCGACTGGCCCGCGAAGCGATCGCAAAACGCGCTGATTTCTTTGAAGCACATTTGGTTCTCGCCCGTACCCTGAGAAAACAAAACAAGTTGCGCGAAGCGTATGACGAATACGGCGTCGCGCTGCAGACATGGAAGCCGCGCCCCGGACCAGAGCCCGAACCGCCGGAGGAAATCTGGTTTGCTCTGCAATCCCTTGGTGAACAACTGCACATCAATCTACAGCCGCCGCCGCCGCCGCGCCCCTTTGTCGCGCATTCGTTGTTCGCGGAAAGCAAGGACGGCAAAGCGAATGAGCCGTTCCCATCACATCCAGATCGGCTCGTTTTCGAATGCGAAGTCGCGCACGCGACCAACGATCCGCTGGGCGTGCGCTGGATTGCGACTAATACGGCCGGCATCGCCCCACCCAATCAGCTTATTGCCACGACGACGTCAAAGCCGGCGGAAACGAAGTCGCGTTTCGCGCTCAAAACCCCGACAGCGGGCTTTCCTCCCGGAGAATATCGGCTGGAAGTTTGGCAGGCCGGAAAAATGGTCTACCGCGAAAAATTCGAGATCAAAGCAGATTAAACGGGCGCGATGATTCGGATTCGACCTGCTGATTCTGTGTTCGGTGTTTCGCATTCTACCATGCCTAACTTGCCTGGCGCGCGAAACGCGGCATGATTCGGCTGCCGACTGAAAGCTGCGGTCGCGTCCCTGCCCGTCCACTCCACATTGACAAGACCGAAACAGCCTCGTTAGCCTGTCCCCAATGGCCGATGACCTGCCATTAGCGAAAACAGCGGTTTCTCAACCGGGCTTTTGGAACAAAGTCAGCCGGCTTGCCATCGTCCGGATCGTTCTGGGATTGCTGATCATCGCCACTGTACTCACGGTTCTGCAGCTGGCGTTTCATGCTGCCGCGGGAGCAAGCCGGGCCTTGAAATCGTTTTTCGATCTCACTGCCCTGCCGATCTGGTTGATAATCGTCGCATTATTCGTGACCTATCGGGCCTTCGTTCGTTCGATCGAGAAACGCTCTCCGGTAGAGTTATCGGCGAGAGGAGCGGCACCGGAGACAGCGCTCGGCATCAGTCTGGGCGCGGCGATGTTTGGCCTAACCATTGCCATCCTCGTTTTGATCGGCGTTTTTCACGTAGACGGGTATAACCGGTGGACGGTTTTGGTGGGACTCACCGCCGGTGCTGCGATCTCAGCCGTGCTCGAAGAGATCGTTTTTCGGGGCATCATTTTTCGGATCACCGAGGAATCGCTCGGCAGCTGGTCCGCTTTAGCAATATCAGCATTGATCTTCGGGGCGGTTCATCTGCTGAATCCACACACCAGTCTTCAAGGTGCGGTGGCGATTGTTCTGGAAGCAGGGATTTTTTTAGCTGCCGCTTACATGACGACACGCCGGCTCTGGCTGGTGATCGGAGCCCATTTCGGCTGGAATTTCACCGAGAGCGCAATGAGCGCTGCCGTTTCCGGCAATGTTTCTCACGGGCTGGTTAAAACCAGCGTTACCGGGCCAACCTACCTAACCGGGGGAATATTCGGCGTCGAAGCCTCGATCGTCGCGGTCGCGGTCTGCCTAACCGCCGCGATCCTCCTGTTGTGGCGGGTTCGAACGAAAGCCGGATTTATCCCGCCGCCCTGGCGGCGTCATGGCGCGCAGGGCGATGTAGGAGGCGCCTAAGTGTGGCAATCGCTTCGCTTAGGCGCTCCGCTAAAGTTCCAACAACCAATTACCAAGCTCCAATGAAGTGCGTCCGCCTCTGCGGGACGGATTCGACTAGATAATCGGCAGGCCCCCCGATGCCACTCTGCCATTGAGCGCTCGCCCGCTCACGAGACATCCCCGAATGCTTTCGGTGGTCCAGCGTTGGGGGTTCATGATCAAGATCAGGAGCGTAATCATGATCACGATTCACCCGGCGGCCGACTCCGCTGTCCTTCGGGGCCGAACTTCCGCCGCGGAAATCAGTGTCCCCGAACCGTCTGCACCGCCTTGGTCGCATTCACCAGGCCGAAGCCGGTGAACCGATTGATCGCCTGCGGCGGGTTCGCGGTCACCGCGCTGGTCAACGTGGACCCATCGCTCATACCGACGGTGATCTTCATTCCGCGGAACCGATCAGGATCTTCCTGCGTCGAGCCTTGGATCGGCGCAAAGACCGACATGCCGAACCGGAACGCGTCACCTCCGGCGAAAGCGCCGGCGACGAAATTCAAAGTGAACTTGGTCTGGTCGGGGCTCACCGTGAACGTCATGTCCGCTGGAGTAACTCCGTTCGCGCTGCCAACATGGAAGCGGTTCGGATTCGTACTCCACACCAAGCCCGTTGGGGTAGTGTCGAAGATCACCGACCGCACCGTCGCGCTGGTGGACGGCTGCACGGCGAGACCGAAGTAATCGTGCCAACGAGTCCAGTCGCCTTTGGCAGAGAACACCACCGGACCGAGAGATCCGGAAGCCGTTTGGCGGTCATCAGGCAGCGGCACGGGTGTAGCAGTCCTTTGCAGCGCGGAGTAGATCGCGGCAGGCGTGAGCGAACCCGAACCGCCGGCAGCTTGCAACATCAGTGTGGCTACGGCAGCCGCGTCCGGAGCGGCCGCACTGGTGCCGAAGAAGTTAGGCAAGCCATTACCTTCGGAGTCAAAGCCAAAGAACGTATTGTCGACGCCGTCGCCCGCAGTAATCTGAGGCGTGAACCGCACCTCCGGCTTTTTCAACCGGTTGCCGTTATCGTCGAAGTAAATGGTCGTTCCCCCGGGCGAGCTAAAGTCCTCGGGAAAATTGGGGATAGCGTAGTACATCGCCGCGACGCCCTGGCCTCCCCGCGCAGAGGCATGACCCCACGTGGACGAAGCGCCCTGACGAGCGCTTACGGCCAGGCCATTGATGTTCACGTACTTGATGTGCTGGGCGGGACCGTCGTTCATCTTTCCGATCAAGATCTGGTAATCGCTCGCGTTGGCGCCGCCCGCGACGTCGTTAGGGAAGGGCAGAATCTCCGCCAGCTCCATGGCCGCATCTACGCTCGGCGAGGTGTTATCGTCGTGCGTGTAGAACACCGTCTTGCTGTTGTCCGGGTTCATCCAGTTGCCATCCTTGTCGAAAACGAAGATGGCGTAGTCGGTCTGGACCTTGCCCATGAAGAATGGCTCGTCCCACTGGAAATCTATGACGTTATCGCCGGCCGTGGTGAAGAGCTGAGTGATGGCGCGCGAACCGTCTGCGTTGCGGAAGTTGTGAAAGCTCTTCGGACGAAGCTGAGCCGGAATCTGGTTGACCTTAACGTTCTCGGCGCCGCTCTTCGCCAGTGCCTGTGCGTCGGCGAATGAGATGGGATCGTAGACCGCTTCGTAAGCTTCCACGCCGTTGTTCATCGCGGAGGAGAAGTAGGCGCCGCCGAGCGCACTCACCTGATCGACGGCCTTTGTAACGATGCCGTCCGAGTACATCGGCTCGTCAAAATAGATGATGTCGTCGACTACGACGTCGGCACCGAACTGCGTGCGTAGCGCGACGATGTTATCGGCGAACTGAACTTCGCCGTTGAAGGCGCTGGCAAAACCGAGCTGCGCGCCCGGGGCAATGTCGTGGATGAGCTGTAGCATGGCGCGACCTTCGTCTTCGCCGGGGCCTTCCGATGGGTCGAGCTCCTGCAATACCGTGACAGGCGAGAGATCGCCGGTCGCGACGTCTTGCGCGGCGTGGGTGATACAGTCGGCACAGGCATCAAAGCTGTCGGACAGCGCGCCGATGCGAATGCCACGGCCGTCGATACCCGTCTGCTGCGGCTTGTCGGCCTTCTCCAGCGTTACCGCCTGGCTTTGCACCGACCCGGCATTCTTCCTGGGTTTCAGCTGAGCGCGAATGGAGGCCACTCCTGCCACCGCCGCTGCCGAACGAGCAGAGTGGAGAGGCAGATAGCCTTCGAGAAAGCGCGAATCGAGGCGGCTTGCGGCCGTTACCCGAAATCCCGCTTTTGACAGCACGGGCAGCACGTCCGAGGCGCGTACTCCGTCGGCGAGACGGATGGCGACGACCGGATCACCGGCGCTGCTCTTGAGGTGGAACGACAGTAGCGTCGACACACTCGGATCACCGGTCTCCCAGCGCGCGACGAGTTGTCCGAGCGTGCCGGTCAATTGAGCTGCGGAGGCGGTTGCCGAAATCGACAACGCGGCCCCGGCAAGCGCGAGAAACTTCATCAGCTTGCTCGTCGCCTCGCGGGCGTTGGCGATTGCTACTTTGATTGAATGCGTGTGCTCGGGAGTGTTCGGCATGAGGACGATGCTACTCCCTCAGGTTTTTACGAATCAAGAAAAAAAACCGTGCCGCCTTCTACCATCCATCGGGCACGCAGAGCCTGCGAAATGCAATCCGCGGCTGCTGCAATGAGCGTCGGTAAAGCGCCTTCGGCGACAACGTGTATATATATATAATGAGGGTGGCGAGAGCCGATCCCCCTTCGAAAACCGGTATGGGCGCTCAGGGACCTTGGATTCTGGACTGGAAATTGGGATGCCTGGCAGGCAGTTCAACGATCAACCCCTAAAGAAGTCGCTGGTCTTCGATCAACGCTCACAGGTTTGAACGCAATGCTTCACGCCTCAACCTCTACGGCCCATGCTTATTCATTTGCGCTTTCAGCTGTCCGTTTAACATCCATCAACTGAAGCTCCGCTCGGCGGCGCGCCTGCCGACTCTCACCGATCGTACTATACCGTGGACACTCTCTCCGTCTTCTTCCTCGCCCAAGGCGAACAAACAGCTGATTCGGTGATGGCGCGGCTGACCGCGTTTATCGGCGCGGCGAAACAATCGCTCGACTTCGCTCTGTATGACATGCGCTTAAGCGATCGGTTGAAAACCGACTTGGTCGTCGCCCTCAGAGAACGGGCCAACGCCGGCGTGCAGGTTCGTTTCTGTTACGACGGCGATAAACCGCTCGAGCCAAATACCAATTCGGCCCAGGACCCGGCGCCGCCCGGCACAGGCGCATTTGTCCATTCGTTAGGCTACCCGTTTCGGCGAATTGCCGGAATGAAACTGATGCACAGCAAATTCATCGTGCGCGACCGGGAATCGATATGGACCGGTTCGACCAACTTCACCGACGACGCCTTTACATTGATGGAAAACAATATCGTCACAATCGATTCGTCCGCGCTTGCTAACTATTACGGCGAAGATTTCGACCAACTCTGGGGAAAAAAAAATTTCGAGAACACTGGCAATATCCAAACCGTTCCGGTCCCGGTCACATTTGCGAATCAACCTGCCAGCGCCCGCGTGATGTTTTCGCCCGGCACCGGCCAATCGATCGACTCCGAGATCGCCAGACGGGTCCGTGCGGCTACACGCCGTGTTCGCATTTGCAGTTTATTGATCAACTCCGGCACCCTGATTAACGAGCTCGGCAATTTGATCCGGGCGGGACGAACCGGTGTCGATGGAATTTACGATCGCACTCAGATGACCGACGTCTACCGGCAATGGCAGGAAGTACCGTCCAATCATTGGAAGATCCCCGCGCTCAAGGAGATCATCGACCGCGCTGGCCTCGTCGGAAAAGATTCAACGCCCTACACTCCGACCGGTCACCACGATTTCATGCACAACAAGGTGCTGGTGATCGATGACAGCGTAATAACCGGTTCCTACAATTTCTCCCGCAGCGCCGAATTTAACGCTGAAAACATTCTATTCATCGAGAGCGCGCCGTTAGCGGAAAAATACTGCGGTTACATCGATCACCTGATTCAGAAATACCGCACTCACGGGTTGACCTAGCGGCACCCGAGAAACCTAGGAGGTCCTGAGGCTCACGCTGTAGTTATCGCGGGCCACTGACCCTCTTGCCGTTAACCAAAACGTTGCATGTTCACTCCGACCGCAAGGGCAGGATTGGATCCAGGCGCGACGCGCAGGTAAACATCAAGCCACAAATGCTTTTGTCTATACTACGTTGCTGCCTTGGTCTCGACGCATCGAAGAAACCGATGTATTTACCGCGCACCACGACAGTGTGGCGGACTGCTATCTCCTGGCTGCTAACTAATAACTACTAACTTCATGCCGTTTCGCGGCATCATCCAACGGATCCGACCGAAGGACCTATGTATTTACCGCGAACCAGGACGGTGTACCCGGCCGAGATGATACGCCGGATTGCTTCTCCGGTTTCTGGATCGACTTTAAGCGGATCGTCGTGGACGCTTTGCTTGATCTGAATCTGACGGATGGGCTTAGTCGGATCCGTCGTTTCGTAAATGTAAGTCGGCATCTCGTTATCTCCCGTTGGCTCGGTGCAGTGATGGTCCGGCGAACAACTGGTCGAGCGTCAGCTGTCTCCGAGGATCGGGACGTTGATTGGTAGCGTAATGCCAGTCCGGCTCGGACCGCAATTTTCCCAAAAGTGCGCGATGTTTCGAGATCTTGTGTTGCGCGAAATAAAGCGCGCAGCTTTGGGTCAATGTTTGGGTATTAATCGTGTCCTCGGTCGTTCCTGAGATCCGCGTCCGGCGGACGCTAAGTGTAAAACATACGCCGGAACCGCCGTTTACCTAATGGTATTCGGCCGGCTGTTCTGGCAGCATTTAACGGGCCCGGTTAGGCCCCCGCTTCTGCGTCTCGATTTGATGCCTTTGGCTGACGGCCGCAGCCGCCGCAGATCCTCGCGGCTACGGCAGTCCGCATCAGCCCCATCTATCCCTCGCTACCTCTCTCAGTATTCAGGGTTTCCGCGTTCAGCTTTGTGATTCCTGTCGATAGTCAGCTCCGTTCCTGTCCCCCAATTCGGTGTTCGACGTTCGGCGTTCGGCGTTCGGCGTTCGGCGTTCGGCGTTTGCTTCCGCCTTTGATATTGAAAATTCATTTCGAGTTTCAGAATTCGAGTTTTGCTTTTCGTTTCCCTCACCCGATTTCAGCGTTTGATTCCTTTGGCTGCCGCCGCGTACCCTCGCGGCTACGCCAGTCCGCCTTCAGCCCCGTCTATCCCTCGCTGCCCCTCTCGGTATTCAGCGTTTTCGCGCTCAGCTTTGTAATTCCGGTCGATTAGTAGCTCTGACCCTGATCTTTGTTTCTGACGCTGATGTCTTCTCTTACTTTCCAAACCAGTTGAGCCATTCGATTAACGGGTTTAACCGCGCGACATATATTTGATATTTTCTGATTCGTCCTGCTTGGGTTACTTCGACTAACTGCGCTTTTTCCAAAACCCGCAGATGCCGGGTGGTGGTCGGCCACGAATGACGGAAACGGGCGGCGATCTCTCCCGCCGTCATTTCCCCGCGGAACTGAATGGTCATTAAGATCTGCCGTCGAGCGGGATGACTCAGGGCGTGGAGTAACGCATTGAGCTGGGTGAGCCGCTGATGAGCATTTGGCTGCGATTTAGCCACTCACTTCTTCTACCACGGCAAGCTGCATGCCGGCCAGCAGCGGCGTCATGGGTTCCCATACCGCCATCACTTCTGGCATCTGATGCGCCGCTTCCGGAGCGTCTTCATCGCGCCAGGAAAAGGTTTCGATAAAGAATTTTTCCGCCGAACGCTTATCCGTGGCGCGATAGATCTTCGGCAGTCCTCCCACGATGAGTCCGGTCGATTGCAGCGCCGGGCCGTGTTTTCTGATCAATTCCAGCAGCTTCTCTTCAGTACCGGGTTTGGGACGATAGGTAACATGCATTTGTACGGGTTTTTTCATGAGGTAAGTCTTTCGATGAATTACTTAGCCATTCGGCTAATAATCGATATTTAGCAGATCGGCTAAATGATGCAACTGCCACGTGAAAGGCAATGCTCCGCCGATTAGTGTGGAAGCCGCCTCACCGCAGCGACTCTGCCATTGGGCGTAGAGCGTCGAGCGTTTTCCAATCTCTCCGCCGGTCAACCCTTCAACCCTTCAACCCTTCAACCCTTCAACCCTTCAACGCTTTAACGCTTTAACGCTTTAACGTTTTACCATGAACCATTAACAACGTTGGCCTATGGACCATTTTATCGCTGAAAGAGTCGAACGCTTCGCTCAGGAACATACCGA
>JBJMXE010000093.1:0-16237 GCA_045809745.1 Chthoniobacterales bacterium
AATTGCTTTTGATCGACGACATCCAATTCCTCGGAGGCAAAGAGCGGTCGCAGGAAGAATTCTTTCATACCTTCAATACCCTGTTCGACGGTCACAAACAGATCGTGCTGTCCAGCGATCGGCCGGCCTCGGAAATTGCCAATCTGGAGCAGCGACTGGTTTCGCGTTTCGAATGGGGCCTAACCGCTGAACTTCAGCCACCGGCCATCGAGACGCGACTGGCTATTCTTCGAAAAAAAGCGCGTATCCTGCAGATCAACCTTGGCGACCAGATCTTCGAATTCCTGGCCAGCCGGATTAAGTCCAACGTTCGCCGGCTGGAAGGCGTGTTGATGCGAGTGGCGTCTTTTGCCTCGCTCAGCGGGAAGGAGCTCACCCAGGAAGTGGTTGAGCGACTTCTGAAGGACATTCTGCAGGAAGAAGCCCGAAACCTGATCACGATTGAGCAAATCCAAAGGAGGGTGGCGGAACACTTTGACGTTCGTCTGGCCGATATGACGAGTAAACGGCGGCCCGCCAATATCGCCTTCCCACGGCAGGTAGCGATGTATCTCGCGCGTGAACTGACGAAGGCTTCGCTCAACGAGATCGGTGACGCTTTTGGCGGGCGCGACCACGGCACGGTGCTGCATGCCTGCAAGCTGGTGAAGAAACGCATGTGCGAACAGGACAGTATTCGGCAGACAGTTTCGTTTATTGACAGCTCGTTGCAGCGGTAACCTTTTCGCGAGATTGCGGTTGCCGAACAAAACTGCCCGCTTTACATCTTAATCGCCCGCTTCCCTCTCATGAAATTCACTGTTACGAAGGACAAGTTACTTGAAGCCCTGCAACAGGTTCAGAATGTCGTTAGCACGAGAACCACGCTGCCGATTCTGTCCAACGTGCTCCTACAGGCTCAAGGGAATGAGGTTCATCTAACTACCACCGACCTGGACGTGGGCGTTCGTGGAAGCTTCGAAGCTCAGATCGAGAAGGATGGCGCCAGCACGTTGCCTGCGCGGCGGCTGTTCAACATCGTTCGGGAACTACCCGCCAGCGAGATTCAGGTCGACGTCGACGGCAAGAACGCTGCCTCAATCCGTAGCGGCCAGAGTTTCTTCAAGATTCTTGGATTACCCGAAGAAGAGTTTCCGCCGCTCCCGAAATTTGAGAACGCCAAGGTGGTGACTATTCGGCAGAAGGATCTCCGCGACGGATTGCGAAAGACATCGTATGCCATCTCGACCGATGAAACTCGCTACGTACTCAACGGGGTGCTGTTCAGTTTCAAAGAGAACAAACTGACGCTCGTCGCAACCGACGGCAGGCGTTTGGCAATGGTCGATATCGAACTCGAGTTTCCGCGCAGTCACGAAGCGGACATCATTGTGCCGACGAAAGCAGTGACCGAATTGCAGCGGTTGTTGACGGAGGATGGCGATGTGAAGGTCAGCGTCGGCAGCGGCCAGATCGCATTTGATCTCAATAACACATTGCTGGTGTCGAAGCTGATCGAAGGAAATTATCCGAATTACAAACAGGTTATCCCGGGCGAGGCGAAGGAACGGGTCACGCTGGAACGCGAAACATTTCTTACTTCGCTGCGTCGTGTTTCGCTTTTAGCGAGCGACAAATCGAATTCGATCAAGCTGAACTTCAGCAAGAACAACATCGACATCACGGCCAACACGCCTGAGGTCGGCGAAGCCAAGGAATCTCTGCCGGTCACGTACAAGGGCCGCGACTTTTCGATTGCGTTCAACCCTGAGTTTCTGATGGCTCCGCTTCGCAATCTGGCGGAAGACGAGATCTTTCTGGATCTGATCGACGAGATGAGCCCGGGGGTGATCAAGATTCAGACGCCGTTTCTTTACGTTCTGATGCCGATGCGCATCAGTTCGTAGCGCAACGCTTACGTTGCTACCGATTGCGGTGGCACGTCCAACTGTCCCACCCGCCGAGCGCTTCGATTACCGCGGCTACCGGCAGTGCCGATAGGTCGCAGTTCGGGGCCTCGATAATACGGACGTCGGAACCGCGCGGCGCCCAAATGCCGGGATCTGTCGGCCCAAAGAGAACGACCGACTTCGCTCCGGCAGCAGCAGCCACATGCGAGATCCCGCTATCATGGCCAATAAAAACGCACTGCCCCAAAACGGCCGCCAATTTCGGCAACGGCAGATTCGTCGCAAATTTAACATCGTTGTCTGCCCAGTGAGCCTTCACTGCAGCTAACTCGGTCTCATCGGCTTCACCCGAAACGACAATCAATGATCGGCGAAGCGTGCTCCAGCCGTCGGTGGCTAGCAGCGAGTCGCCCAGTTCCAGCCAATGTTGGACTGCCCAATTTTTTTTCGGACTACCGCTTCCGATGTGGATGGCGATGATTTGCGAATCGCCAGGAACGAACTCGCGGGCGAAAGCGACATCTTCTGCCGCTGGAAATAGGCGCGGAACATAATCGGTTACGCTGACGCCGATTTGCTCAACTGGGCGACCAAGTTGATGCGTCGCGTGTGATCCACTCCGAATGGTGGCTGGGCCGAAAACAATGTGGCGGACACCCGATCGTTCCAGATTCTGCCGAAGAATACCGTCGGGATCGTACAAATAGCTGATCACGAGATCGAAGCTTGCGAAGTAATTCCGCAACTCCTCATCAAGATCGCCGCTCCTGGCAAAGAATCCTGCGAGTGGTCCGTACTCAATAGACCGCACAGCGTCAGCGTAGAATCGTCTTTCTGCGACGGCGGCAATATGTTTGTAGCCGAGGATGTCGAGCTGAGCCGATGGGAATGCCTCCCGCAACGCTTTGAGGGCGGGAAGCGTCAAAACGAAATCGCCGATCGCGCCGCCGCGCATGACGAGGATGCGTTTGATTCGGTTCGTGGGAATGCTCATCCCGCGTTGCCAGCGGCGTTAATACCGCGCACCGAAGCGCCACTTAGCGCTCACAATTAAAACCGGACCATCGCGAGCGTCAGCGTAACCGCGCCGTAAAGCAGCGCGGCGCCATTGATCAGCCGCCACCGTGCGTTGCTGCCGGTGGCCCAATTGATTTGGTCTCGCAGCAAATACGGCATGGTAACCCAGAACAGCCCGGCGACCACCAGCAAGTAAGCAAACACCGTCACTACCAAACGGGAGAGCTCATACCGCAGGAACGCGGCGTCGATGAGAGGCTCGGCTGCCAGTAAGCATAAGATGCCAAGCGCTCTGACGGCCAGAAATTCATCGACAAAACGAATGACCAGAACATAACCGATCGGTAGCGCAACCAGGAGCGGCCGGCGGAAGCTGGAGAATTCGCCCATCTCAATCGTGGCGAGCAGCCAAATGGTCCAAATCAGTGCAACTGTGAGCAACACGATTCCGGCGATACGCGATCGGGGCAGTTGTCTCGCTGCCGATTGGACAAACTTCGAGCTGATCAGGCCGAACGCACCGATCACCAGGAGAAAAATGCCCACCGCCAGACCGGCGGCTTGCAGGCTAAGTTGGTAAATCATGTTTTAAAGCCGCGCTGAATCCAAGGAGCGAGTTCCGCACAAACTGAAACCGTTCGCGTGAGTGATGTAGACGTCGAACATATTTCCGGCAAGGCCACTGTCACCCTCGAACACTACAATCTTGTTGGTCGTGGTGCGGCCCATCAAACGCGCAGCGTTCGTTTTACTACGTCCTTCGCAAAGCACTTCCACTAGCCCGCCGATCATTCGTTCCCCACTACGACGTGCCGACTGATTAACGACGGAAAGCAAATCCTGGTTCCTCTCGTCCTTCACCCGTTCATCAATTTGCTCGGGCATGGCGGCCGCCGGGGTGTCGCGACGTGGCGAATAGCGAAAAACAAACGCATTATCGAACTCGAGGTTGTTAACCAAATCGCGGGTCTCCTGGTAATCGGCATCACTTTCGCCGGGAAAGCCGACGATCACATCGGTGGTGATGGCGATGCCCGGTCGAGTTGCCCGAATGCGCGACACCAAATCGACGTATTTCTCAGCTGTGTAGGTACGGTGCATCCGTTTCAGAACCTTGTTAGACCCGGATTGCAGCGGCAGATGGACGTGCGCAGCAAGTTTTGGCAACCGGGCCAAAGCATCGATCAAGTCTTCACGAAACCCGATCGGGTGGGGCGATGTGAAGCGCACCCGACGTAGACCCTCGATCTCATGGATGGCCTCAAGCAATTGCACGAAAGGGCTTTTTTTAACCCCGCCTGTATCCATCGTAGGAAACTCGTGCCTCCCATAAAGATTAACGATCTGGCCGAGCAACGTCACCTCTTTGACGCCGCGCTCCACCAGGCCACGGACTTCGCGCACAACCGAGCCGATCGAGCGGCTTCGCTCGCCTCCCCGCGTCTGGGGAACGATGCAAAATGTGCAGTGCATATTGCAGCCCTGCATAATCGACACAAATGCTGTCGCCTGATTTTGAGTTAGTTCCTGTTGATGGATTGTCTCCTGGGATCCGGCTTCTTCATCGATGTCGATGATCGAAAAACGGGGGTCGTCGAGTTTCGCGGAGTGGCCGTCTGTGACGGGGACGGCGCGCTTTCGCCGGGCAGCTTCCTCAACGTAATCAGCAACGCGGTGGAATTTCTGAGTACCCACCACCAAGTCGAGGTGCGGTAGGTTAGCAAACAAGGACCCGCCGCGCGCCTGCGCCATGCAGCCCATGAATCCAAATACCACGTGCGGCCGCTCTCTCGCCAATCGTCGCAGCATGCCCATTTTGCCGAGTGCCTTTTGATCGGCCATGTCACGCACGCTGCAGGTGTTCAAAAGAACCACGTCTGCATCGTGTTCGCTGTCGGCAGGAACGTAACCTCGTTCCATGAGCGAATGCGCCACCTGTTCGGAGTCGCGCTCATTCATCTGGCACCCGTAAGTTTTGATGAAGAATTTCGGCATGCGGACGGGCGAGAATAATACACCGGCAGCCGATCGCTGCCACTGGTCATGATGCGTCCGTTACCTGAGATCCGGCTGGGTCAGCCCTATTACTGAAACGCGCGGTCTACGGCGGAGTGCCAAAATCTTTCGCTGGTAGAAGGACTGGGGCGACTGGCTGGTCCGCGGCGCAGGCGGTGAGGAAGATTCCGGGAGAAACCACGCCGAACGTGCGGAAGTTCATTCGGATCAAGTAACTAAAGCAGGCGCCATGATCGAGGCAAAACGGCACACTCCGGCGTGGTTGTTTGGAAGGTCATTGGAAGTTCAGCGACTCTGTATTAGAACAGCGCGATGGCGGACAACACACCGGCGATCGGGATCATTGGCGGCAGC
This sequence comes from Chthoniobacterales bacterium, assembly GCA_045809745.1. Taxonomy (GTDB): domain Bacteria; phylum Verrucomicrobiota; class Verrucomicrobiia; order Chthoniobacterales; family UBA10450; genus DATFCK01. Next base: position 5,277 of record JBJMXE010000093.1, read on the forward strand.
GGGCTCTACCACATCGATCAACTTCACGATGCGACCGAACACATTGTCGATAGCCCGTTTGGTCCACCCTCTGATGTGCTGATGGGCGGCATACTCTGCGGTCGCCAGGTTTATTTCCTTCCTCGCCACGGTCGCGGCCACCGGATCTTGCCGCATGAGCTAAATCATCGCGCCAACATCTGGGCCCTGCGTTCATTGAATGTCCGCTGGATCATTTGCGTAACGGCCGTCGGCAGCCTGCAGGAGAAATACGCGCCGCGTGACGTGTTATTACCATCGCAATTCTACGATCGAACCAGCAACCGGGCACAGCATACCTTTTTTGGCGAAGGCATCGCCGCCCATGTCACGTTCGCCGACCCGATCAGCCCGAAGTTGCGTGGCATTCTGGCGGCGGCGGCTCGAGCTGCCGGGGTGACAATTCATGACGGCGGCACCTACGTGAACATGGATGGTCCGGCGTTCTCCACCCGGGCGGAGTCGGAACTGAACCGGCGCCATGGATTCGACGTCATCGGAATGACCAACCTGCCTGAGGCAAAACTCGCCCGGGAAGCCGAGATCGCTCTCGCGACGCTGGCGATGATCACGGATTACGATTGTTGGAAGGTGGAGGAGGAACCGGTGTCTGCGCAAACCGTCTTCGGGCACCTTTTAGCCAACGCGGAGACGGCGAAACGGGTCCTCATCGAGGCAATTCCGCACGTCCCAAGAGAACCGAACTGGCCGGAGCATACCGCGCTCGATACCGCGCTGACCACCGACCGAAAACTGTGGCCCGAGGCGACAATTGGCAAACTAGGACCCATTTTGGCGCGATTCAGATAGGCGAAATTCTTCTTGCCTTAAAATACGGTATTATAGTAATTATAGAGACGTTCGGCATCCGTCTACCCAATCAAACCATGAAACTGCAATCCGTTGTTTGCCTGCTCAGTGCAGCGTTCCTCGCCGCCTGCTCGACCACTTCCACCACGACTACTACCCAGCGACAGACGTTGGAGCAGCGTGTCACCGCAAAATATGCCGCCACCAACGTGAACAGCCAGGAACCGGCTCCGCCGGCCGAAGGTCCTGAAGATGTGCCGTCGGAAGGTCCTAACGACGTCGATCGGAACCCAGTACTGGTCCCCTCACCGCTGTTGCGTTACTGGGCTGCTTCGCGAACGCCATAATGGACCGACGAGCTTGTCTCGTCCCAGCACCAGGCTTGGCGCGAACGTTGTAGAGGCGCTTGTGCCCACCGCCTAACTAAAAATACGTGCTCGCAAATGCGGGGCACCTCTACAACTTTCGCGGGCGCACGGGCCGCCGGCCTTACATCCAAAGGGCCCACGATAACAAGGCCGCCGAGTCACGCCAGATCCCGGCTTTGCTGTCCCCGAGCGCAACGACGATGACGTCCCGGCCCGGCCGCGTACCGCTTGAAATCAGGCAATGTCCCGCCGCCTCGGTGTAACCCGTTTTCATCCCATTACAAAAGGGAAGCCGTCTCAGCACCTTGTTGGTATTCTCCAGTTCCCGCGTCCGCCCATTAGCAAACCGAAACACGTACTGCGGCATGCAGACGATCGAGCGGATGGTTGGGTTCGCGTAGGCGGCCCGTGCGATGAGCGAAAGGTCCCGGGCGGTGGAGTATTGCCCGGGGATGGGAAGGCCATTCGGATTGACGAAGTGCGAGTGCGTGGCCCCGAGTTGTTGGGCCCGGCGGTTCATCACGTCGGCGAACGCTTCGATGCTGCCGGCATAATCCCGCGCCAGACATCGGGCCACATCGTTAGGGCTTTTCACCAGGAGTGCCCGAAGCAGATCGATCCGCTGGTAGGTATCTCCCGGTTTTATGTTCAACTTCACCGGCTCGGCCAGAGTATCCACCTGCTGCACCGTCACCGGCTGATCGAGATATCCTTTCTCGGCTACAACCAATGCGGTTAACAATTTCTGGGTGCTCGCCGCGGCCCGGTATTCATCCGGATTTTTCTCGTACAAAACCTGGCCGGTTTGGGCGTCGATTACCATTACCGATCTTGCCTTCGTGACCGGCACTCCGTTGGGCAATGTGCCGAGGGAAGGTTCGTCGTCGGACTTGGCAGCTTTGCTGGAGCGCCGCGCCGGCTTTTTTTTGGAAGCGATCTTCGCCTTGGGAGCATCGTCGTCGTCGTCGTCGCTGGAAGATGAAGGTGCAGGAACGCCGGTCGGTCGGATTTGTTCCGCAGCAATGCAGCAGTGAGCGGCCGGCAATGTGAATGCCAGTACACCGCTCAGGAAAAGAATGGACCAGCGTTTCAACATTATGAACCGGGAATTAGCGATAAATGCGGAGAGTTCGCAACCCGTTCTCCGTCGTTCCTTCAGGACTTCCGACCACGCTCGATTAGCTCCACCTCGTAGCCTTCAGGGGCGTCGATGAAGGCAATGGCATCACCACTGCCGGAACGATGAGGACCATCCGACAGCGGATAACCCTTAGCTGCAGATTGCCGGGCGAATTCATCGATGCTGTCCACCTCAAACGCGAGGTGCGTGAGATCAGGGCCGACCACCACCGGACCGCTCTCGTCGAACTTACAGATTTCGATCTCTTCCTCGCTTCCAGGTGCCTTGAAGAAGACCAATTGGGAACCGCGCCCGGACGTATGGCGACGGGTCTCCTGTAAACCGAGAACATCGCGATAAAAAGACACTGTCTTCTCCAGATCCTTCACTCGGTACCTCGTGTGCAACAGTTTCTTGATCATCGCGTATTCTATTGCTCCCACCTTAGAACAAATTCAAACTCCCGGCCGCGATTTCTCACATGCTTTCGATCGGCATCGACAGTGGAACGACCAGCACCCGGGCCCTGGTGCTGAATGTCGAGTCGGGCAAGGTCCTGCACCTCGCGCGACAACCACACGCGTTCGTCGAGCACCTTCCTCACGGTCATGTAGAACAATCGCCCGACACCTGGATTGAGGCCGCTGAAAAAGCGATAGGCGAATGTCTGACGCAGGTTGGTGATCAAAAGAAATCGATCACTGCCATTGCCGTCAGCGCCCAGCAGCACGGACTGGTTATTCTCGACGGACGAAATCGTCCGCTCCGCGCTGCAAAATTGTGGTGTGATACGTCGACCGCGGAGGAAGCAGATGAACTGAACAAAGTGTTCACAAACGCCGACGGGATGATCGCGCGAACCGGGAACGTCATTGTACCGGGATATACGGCGCCGAAACTTCTATGGCTGAAGCGGCATGAACCGGCCAATTTCAGCCGCACCGAGACCATCCTGCTCCCACACGATTATGTGAATCTTTGGCTGACCGGCGAGCGCCAGATGGAATACGGGGATGCGTCCGGTACCGGCCTGATGAATGTCTCAGAGCGCAAATGGTGCGAGCCGCTGCTGGATTACATCGACCGCGATCTGGCGGAGAAGCTACCGGCGCTCCACTCGTCACTGCAGCCGGTTGGCCTGCTACGCGACGCGCTGCGGAAACAGTGGGGCCTAACCGGTGAGGTTCTGGTGGCCGCCGGGAGCGGTGACAACATGCTGGGTGCGATCGGCACGGCGAATATCGAAAAAGGGGCAGTGACGGTCAGCCTCGGAAGTTCCGGCACGATCTACAGCTTTTCCGATAAGCCGCGGTCGGACGTAAAGGGCGAGATCGCATTGTTCTGCGACGCGACCGACCACTGGTTGCTGCTGGCGTGCACCATGAACCTCGGCGTGGCGATTGAACGGCTGCAACGCCTGTTCGGCTGGGACATCGCGACTCTAGAGGCGAACGTTGCCGCGATATCACCCGGCGCTGCTGGCTTGCTGTTCCTGCCGTATTTGCAAGGCGAGCGGATGCCGAATCTGCCGGCGGCATCGGGCGTGTTACATGGCCTAACGAACGAAAACATGGATCCGGCACACATCGCGCGCGCCGTGGTGGAGGGGCTCACCATGGGCCTCGCCTACGGGATTAAACGGATGACCGATCTTGGAATCGAGCCGACCGAACTTCGCCTAACCGGGGGAGGCAGTAAAAGCGCTGTGTGGCGAAAATTGATCGCTGACGTTTTCGGCATTCCCGTAGCCGGATTGAAGGTGGCCGACGGTGCGGCGCTGGGTGCGGCGATTCAGGCCGCCTGGACCTATTGCCACGTAAAAGGCAAACCGATCGCACTGGAAGAATTGGTGCGCGGGTGCGTGAAAATCGATCGTAAAACCCGGGCAGAGCCGCGTAAGGAAAATCAAGCCATCTATCGCGAACTGCGTGCCCGGCAGGCTGACCTGACCCGCAAGCTTACTGCCGCCGGCTACTTATAAGCAGCCGTCTTCAGCACTCGCTGTTGTCGATAGGCCGATCAGGTGTCATTCTTCGCCGGTGAAACTTGTCATTGCCGCCACCGGGGCCAGCGGCACGATCTATCTGCAGCGATTATTGGAGCAGCTCGATGCGACTGCGAACGAAGTTCACCTCATGATGAGTGGGCACGCCCGCCAGGTAGCGACCCAAGAGGTGAGCGACTTCACTGTTCCCGCCGGGGTCGCCCAGCATTCCGAAAACGATCTCAATGTGCCATTCGTTAGCGGCTCAGCCCGTTTCGACGCGATGGTGATCGTGCCGTGCTCCATGTCCACTCTTGGGCGACTTGCCTCCGGGTCCGGAGAGACTGCACTACTGCGCGCCGCCGACGTTTTCCTGAAGGAAAGGCGCAAGCTCGTGGTGGTGCCACGGGAAACTCCGTGGAGTCTGATCCACGCGCGGAATGTTGTCACTTTGTTGGAAGCAGGCGCAGTCGTTCTGCCGGCGATTCCATCATTCTATAGTCGGCCCCAGTCCGTTGCCGAGGTGGTTGACACTGTGGTGTGGCGAATCCTCGATCAGCTGGGGCTGCCGAACAGCAAGGCCTATCGCTGGCAGTCACAACAGAACAGCGCGCCCTCAAATTGAAAATCGAAGGCTGGCGCGGTCGATGGTTGATCGCGTTTGGGTACTGGCTGTTACAGGCCTGGGTCCGAACGCTTCGATATGAGGTGACGGACCGCGCGGACGTCGTTCACAAACCGGTTAAGGAAAACTTTATCGGATGTCTGTGGCATAACCGGCTGCTCATTTTTCCTCACATTCTCCAGCGATTTACTCCCCGCCGACAAGGCGCCGCCCTAATCAGTGCCAGCCGCGACGGAGAACTGCTGGCGGATGCGATCCACCGCTTTGGTTACGGGGTGGTAAGAGGCTCCAGCTCCAAGATGGGCGCGTCTGCTCTTTTGCAGCTCACCGAAATTTTGGCGGGTGGCCGCGACGTGGTAATCACCCCGGACGGACCGCGCGGTCCGGTTTATCAGCTTGGACCGGGCTTGGTGTTCCTGGCACAGAAAACTGGAGCGGCAGTGTTGCCGATGAATGTGGAATATTCCAGCTGCTGGCGCATCAAGAACTGGGATCGGTTTATCATTCCGAAGCCGTTCTCGAAAGTGCGTGTAACGTTCGCGGATCCCTATCACGTCGCGCCGACGAACACCCCCGAAGAATTCGAAGCGGAGCGGGCCCGTTTGCAGGAACGGATGATGTCACTGGTTGAGCGGCGGTGACTCGATTATCTTCGCCGATGACGACCCTGATCGATGGCAAGGCAGTCGCTCAAAAGGTATATGACGGCCTTCGCAGGGACATTGCCGAGCTGAAAAACAGCGGCATCACACCGGGATTGGCGGTGGTATTGGTCGGCGACGATCCAGCGTCACGGACCTACGTCGGTGCGAAGGACAAGATGAGCCGCGAACTCGGCCTGCACTCGGTCAAGATCGAGCTGCCGGCGAGCACCAGTCAGTCCGAACTTTTGGAGCAGGTGGCGAAACTAAACGCCGATCCTGCGGTGCACGGCATTCTGGTGCAATCGCCGCCTCCCAGGCATATTGATGAAGCCGCGATTGTTAGGGCGCTCGATCCACGGAAAGATGTAGACGGATTTCATCCGGACAATGTCGCCAAACTGGCGCTCGATGATCCGACTGGATTTGCGCCCTGCACGCCACTCGGTGTTCAGCGTCTACTCGGTGAAACAGGAGTGGAAATCACCGGCGCACACGTGGTCATTCTGGGACGTAGCATGATCGTTGGAAAACCGCTCGCCCTTTTGCTCATGCGGAAAGGCAGAGATGCAGATGCCACCGTGACGGTGGTGCATTCGCGCAGCTGCAACCTGGAACAAATTACCCGCAGCGCAGATATTTTGGTCGCCGCGATCGGCCGCGCGAACTTTGTTCAACCACAACACGTGCGGGACGGCGTGGTTGTGATCGATGTCGGAATCAATCGCGTGGCCGACCCAACTGCGGCCCGGGGCTACCGGCTGGCGGGGGACGTGCATTTTGAAACAGTCGCGCCCAAAGCGAAGGCGATTACGCCGGTTCCAGGGGGCGTGGGGCCAATGACCATTGCCATGTTGATGGCGAACACGGTGAAGGCCGCCCGCCAGTTAGGCTAAGCTTGTCCGGCTTGACCAGTCAGCCGGTGACTTTCCGGGTCACTCGGCGCAACAGCGGCGGGTAAAGTTTTGCCAGTCTAACAAGCGCAGACCCAACTCGCGGCACGACCACCGCAGCTCGGGCGAGGTCGTTTAGCCACAGCCGGCCCCGATACATTTTAGCGTGTTCGGCCGTGAATCGATTCAACACATCCATGCGATTTCCCTCGGCGGAAAGGGCCACGACCGCTTTGGCCGCCAGCTCTCCGGAGCGCAATGCGTAGTAAATGCCTTCACCCGTGAACGGTTCCACCACCCGCGCGGCATCGCCGATGAACAACAGGTTGTCGTGCGCGGGCCGAAGCGGCGATCGCGTCAGCGGTGTGATTGTGCGCCACGGATGCTCCGCCGGGATGCCGAATTCTCTCGCGCCCCAGGCCTTCAGCCTCTCGATATCCCGCGCAAATCCTACCAGACAAAGATTCAGCTCATTATCGCTAACCGGTGCCTGCCCGGAATAGCCTTCTTCAAGGAACTGCAACACAACGCGATTACCGAAACGAGAAGGCAGCGGAATATGCGTTTGCAGAGCCACCCGATCTCGTCGGCTGGCAGGCAACAAACCCCGAATCCTGGCGACACTTGAATTTCGGCCGTCGGCCGCGATCAGGAAACCGGCAGTGATTTTGTCGCGAACAATGTCGATCTTCCATTCGCCAGACGCTCCTTTATCTACGCGAGTAACCAACGCGTTCTCCTTAACGATGGCACCGGCCATAGCGGCGCGCCGAAGCAGCAGTTCATCGATCAGGCTTCGTTTGACCGCGATCTCGGCGTTCTCGTCTGCGGGAAGTTCGACGGACACGCGAGTTCCCCCGATTGCGATGAACTCCACGAAGTCCAGTGTCCCGTGAGGCAATTGGCGAACCGGCTCAGCGACTCCGAGCCGATGAAGCACCGGCCAGCACGCCGGATTAATGCAATCCCCGCAAACTTTTTCGCGCGGGAATATCTCGCGTTCGAGAACGACCGTTCGCAGCCCGGCTTGTGCGCAGAAGAACGCGCATGAAGCGCCAGCTGGTCCTCCGCCAACGATTGCCACATCGACGCGCTCCATTAGTAAGTCATAGAAGTGAAACGTGTTGCAGCACAAGCCAGCTGGTTGCGGCTACGATCAAATCACCGCAGTTGCTACAACATCTGAGCCGCACGGGCCTGCTGCCACGCGTATTAGTATCAAGCCAACATCGCACATGAGCTGGTCCATTCCGATATTGAGGATCGCAGGCATTCAACTGCGCATTCATCTGACCTTCTTGCTCCTGATCGCCTGGCTTGGATTCGAATACTATACCGCAGGCGGATCCGCTGCCGCAGCGGGCGGAGTTCTTCTCGTGCTCCTTTTATTTCTGTGCGTCGTTTTACACGAGTTCGGTCATGCATTCGCGGCGAAGCATTTCGGCATCAACACGCCGGACATCACGTTGTTACCGATCGGAGGGGTGGCGCGCCTCGAACGAATGCCGGAAGAACCGAAACAGGAACTGATCATCGCGATCGCCGGCCCATTGGTGAACGTGCTAATCGCTGTTTGCCTCTTTCTGGTGATCGGGTGGAGCTCCATCCTCACGCCGGATACTGCCCGCCGCGGCAACATGCTCGCGCAGTTGTTAACCATCAACGTCGCTCTCGTGCTTTTCAACGTTCTGCCGGCGTTTCCGATGGACGGCGGCCGGATCCTTCGCGCTCTGCTGGCAACGAAACTAAGTTACGCGCGCGCTACCCAAATCGCCGCAACGGTTGGGCAGGCGTTCGCGTTCATATTTGGGTTCTGGGGTCTCATGAAAGGCAATCCGGTGCTGATCTTTATCGCGCTGTTTGTGTACATCGGCGCGTCCCAAGAAGCAGCGCTCGCGCAGATGAAAGATGTCTCACGCCGGTTTCCGGTTTCCGCGGCGATGGTTCGTGAATTCAAAACACTGCCCGTGACTGCAACATTGGAGGAGGCAGTAGACGCACTGCTGGCGACCTCGCAGCATGATTTTCCGGTGATGGATGCTGCGGGAAATGTGGCCGGTGTTTTGACGCGTCAGCATCTGATTGGGGCGTTGCGCAAAAATGATTCAGCGATCCGCGTCGGCGACGTAATGAGACGGGACATTCCAATCGTCACTACCGGCACGCGCTTCGAAGAGGCCTTCCGGATCATGCAGGAGTGTGATTGCCCGGCCGTGCCGGTGCTCGACAGCGCCCGACGATTGGTCGGACTTCTCACTCCGGAAAACGTCAGTGAGTTAATGATGATCCAATCTGCCCTGCCGCGGCGGCGAATAGCGTAAACCGCAGCGCGCTGAGCGTGGTGGAATGCGATTTGATTCGTTCGCGCCCGCTCACTCTCCGGCTACCGCCGCCGGCCTGACCGTCTATATCGCGTCGCCCGCGAGGCTCCATTCCGAGCGCATTGGTAAGGCTCAGCAGCGAAGGTCCTCATACTGAGCGTCTGCGACGCTTATGTTTAGCATCGAGCCCGGAGGTCTCGATCCACCTTGGACCGCTCCGGCATTTTCCATTCGGCCGAGCCACGGGTACATTGTGGGCTGCTGGGGTGAGCCGCCGATGAAGAAAGAGAAGCCGGACCTGACAAAGAAGGTGCACGACGTTCCGCATAAGCCCGGTGTGTACTTAATGCGCGACCGGTTCAACCGCGTGATCTACGTCGGGAAAGCGCGGGACCTTCGTAAGCGGGTTTCGTCATACTTCATGCCTTCGAAGCTTGCCGTCGCTGATCTCAAGACGCGGGCAATGCTCGACGCGGTGTGGGATTTCGAGACACACGTAGTGCGAAGCGAAGCCGAATCGGTGCTTCTGGAAGGCAAACTGATCAAGGAATATCGGCCGCGCTACAACATTTCGTTCCGGGACGACAAACGGTTCCTGCTGGTCAAAGTGGATTTAGGTGAGGAATGGCCGCGCTTCCGACTGGCCCGATTCAAGAAGGACGATTCGGCGCGTTATTTCGGCCCCTACGCGCATGCCGGCGCCTTACGTCAGACCTTGAATTTCATGCGCAAAAAATTTGGTGTGCTGACATTCGGCCGCGGCGCGCCGACTGAACGCGAACTGAAATCGTCGACCTATCAGGTGCCGGTTCGGCTCAGTGAAATCACCAAAGATCAGTATCGGTCGCGTGTGGAAGAGGCGATGGAGTTCCTGGAGGGACATTCGCGAGAACTGATCGGGGCGCTGGAAGAAGAAATGCGGAAAGCGGCAGAGAAGATGGATTTCGAAAAAGCCGCCGAGTTGCTGAACATGGTGGCCGATCTTCGCAGTACCACGAAGCCGACGCGCCGATTCACGCGCGGGAGCCTGCCAAGCACGATCGACCCACTGGCTGATGTGAAGGCTCTGGCGGATGCGCTTCAACTACCGCGCGTGCCGACGGTCATGGAATGTTTCGACATCTCGAATATTTCCACCACCCATGTGGTCGCCTCGATGGTTTGCTTTCGCAATGGCCAGCCGGACAAGGACTGCTATCGTCGATATCGGGTTCGAACGGTAAAAGGCCAGGATGATTTCGCCAGCATGGCTGAAGTCGTTAGGCGACGTTATTCACGTGTTCTACTCGAAGCGAGAGAAGCCAATCCAGAAATCGCCGAATTCTCGCAGGAAAACCCTAACGACGCGCTGAACAGAATCGAACAAACGTCGAACACATTGCGGCCGCCAACCGATGAATACGAACTCAAGGTAGCCGAAGACGCAGTTCCGTTTGTCCGGCTACCCGATTTAATCATCGTCGACGGCGGAAAGGGGCAGCTCTCGTCCGCCTGCAAAGAACTGCAACGACTTGGCCTGCACGACCTGCCAATCATTGGTTTGGCCAAAGAGCGTGAGGAGATTTACCGGCCCGGCCGGGCGCTTCCGCTGCAGTTACCGCTGGATTCCGGCGCGCTACGTTTGCTTCAACGCATCCGCGATGAAGCGCACCGGTTCGCAAACACTTATCACCAGCTCTTAATGAAGAAGCGGATCGGTGAAAGCATTCTCGATGACTGCCCCGGCGTGAGCCAGAATCGCAAGAATCTTCTGCTGCGAAAATTCGGTTCCGTTAGCCGGTTACGAAAGGCGAGTGTCGAGCAGATCGCCAGCACGGAAGGAATCGGGCCGAAGCTGGCGGAGGACGTTCACCGGTTCCTGCAGCGGCATTAACAAGGTCGAGAATTCGCCATTGAAAGATATCAGCTGAACGTTGAGCGTCTCTTCCGCACTTCCGTCGATTCTCACCCACTCCTTGAAATTGATCTGGGTCAAACCGCACAGTCTGTGGCTCACGCTCGCCTTATTGGTGGGCGGACCGATGTTGCGCGCCCAATCAACGTCTGCAACCGTGGCACCTTCGCCGGCCGCCAGCCCGGCATCAGAAGAAGAGACGATCGTTCCAACTTTTGAAACCCAAAAGCTGGCGCGCACTTACATGCTGGATGTGCCTGCGCCACGCGGCTTGATCACCGACCGTA
>JBJMXE010000094.1:0-36005 GCA_045809745.1 Chthoniobacterales bacterium
AACGCCATTCTCGACCAAAGCATTCATGCCGGAAAGATGACCGAGCAGGAAGCGATGACTTTAATGACGAAAGAAACATTCCAGGAAGAAGGCGAAGCGGTTGCCAAATGGAAACGAGCGCGCCTGACCTCCGCTCAGCTTTCCTCCTACTTTGTTGGAGTTACCGAACACTTGGATCTTCGCGAGCGAGCCAAAACGAAAGCGGGCGCCTCGTTCGACCTGCGCCAGTATCACGACACGGTAATTTCATTCGGCAGCCCGCCGGTGAAATACGTGCCGGAGCTGATGGGGCTGTAGTGGCTCGGCGGCTCGCCGATCGATCCATAAAGAACATCAGCCAGCGGCCGATGCTAGCTACGCCACGTTCGGATCGCTCTTTCATGCCACGACACTTTCTTTCAGGCGGTCTTCAACCACATTCCATCAATGCCGAAGCTTGCTACCTGGATTAGAGAGAAGGATCAAAAGTGGTTTCAACCCTTTCTCGATTGGGAACCTGAGATTCAGGTGCTGAACGCCCTCACTCAGCCTGTTGACGTGCAGCATGCGGACGGCCTTTTGTTGACCGGTGGAGCGGATATAGCGCCGGAACTTCTCCGCCAGGAAGTCCCGGCCGGAACCGAACTCGACACCGACATCGATCTGGAGCGGGACCGTTGGGAATTCGCGGCGGTTTCCGAGGCGATGAGCCGCGGCCTGCCGATCTTCGCAATCTGCAAAGGGATGCAGGTGTTAAACGTCGCCCTCGGCGGGACGCTCAAATTAGATATTCCAGGTCATCGCGCTCCGGAGATGAAGGAGCAGGACATTCAGCCGCTTCGTCACGATCGCGCTGCCAGGCACCGATTCGAAAAGGTAAACAGCTCCCATCATCAGGCGGTGGATCGGCTCGCTGAAGGTTTCGTGGTGGAGGCGTGGTGTGAAGACGACGACATCGTCGAGCAGATGAGGCTCACCAATCACCCGTTCTCGGTCGGAGTTCAGTATCATCCGGAGCGCGGCAGAATCTATGATTCGCTGTTCCAGGATTTCTTTTCCCGGGTGAAGAACAATCGTTAAATGCCTCAGCACACCAGGTGCTTATGGGTTGTAACCTGCCGAGTATTTCACAATTCTGTTCTTTGACCGCATGTCCACCCCGCAAAACACCATCGCGATAGTCTACGATTACGATCAAACGCTCAGTCCCAGCTACATGCAGGACGACGTCGTGTTCCCGGTGTTTGGAATAGACGGACCGAAGTTCTGGGGACGGTGCAGCGAGCTGGTCCGCGACCACGGCTACGACAACGAGCTGGCCTACATGAAGGTGTTTCTCGATACCCTGGGAATGGATCGGCCGACGAACGCGGAACTGCGGCAGTTAGGCGCGAAGCTGAATTTCTATAAAGGCCTTCCGGAAATGTTCGACGAATTTCGCGATGGTATGCTGCTCAGCGAAGAGCACCTCGCTCACAGTATCACCGTCGAGCACTATATTATTTCCTCAGGCATCAAAGTGCTGATCGATGGCAGTCGTCTCGCTCCGTATGTCCGCGCAATTTTCGGGTGCGAGTTTGCCGAGGACGAACAGGGAAGGATCACGTTCCCCAAGCGGGTGATCAGTCACACCCAGAAGACGCAGTACCTGTTTCGGATCAACAAGGGCCTGTTGGATATGTCGCAGGACGTGAACGATCACATGGACTTTGATATCCGCCCCATTCCATTCCCGAACATGATCTACATCGGCGACGGGCCAACCGACGTGCCCTGCTTCACGGTCATGAAGAAAAACGGCGGCCAGGCAATTGCCGTTTACAATCCGGACGATCCAAACCGAGCCGGATTCAAGAAATGTTACCAGTTGAACGCGCACGCCGATCGGGTCAAACACATCGCACCCGCCGATTACCGGCCTAACACCCACCTGCGAATGTTGCTCGAACAGATGGTCCAGGAGACGGCCGATCGCATTGTTAACCAGCGAAAAGATGCGATCGAAGTGGGGACCGTCCGGGCCCCGAAGCACTAGGGGTGCGACGCGAAGACCCATGGTTGAGGCGCGGCAGCGGTGTCCGTTCAGCTTAGCCTGACCGACGACTCGTCGCGTCCAGCTGTCCAAGTAGGTTTGTCGCGTCCAGCTGTTTGAGAAAGAGTGACGGCCCGATAGCAGCCGTAGCTATGTCATCCCGAGCGCAGTCGAGGGACCTCGTCCATGCAGTGTGCGTCACTCAAGTTGGAGACGTCCTTCGACTTCGCTCAGCAGACACCTCTTTTCGAGTCGACCCTGGCGGGCAAAATAAGGCTTCGGTGGGATTGCGACGTTGAAATATTGGATTTCACCTGAACGCTTTGTTTGCCACAGTTTAGGCCGTGGATCCCACGCCATCACCCGAGTCCCAATCCCGTCCGCACGATCGCTGGGCGTTTTTTCGCGACGTGCTGGTGTTTCAAATGAAACTGCTGCTGGACAATGTTCGTGATTTCGCGCTCGTTCCGGTGTCGTTAGTCGCGGCGTTCATCGACCTGGTGGTAAGAGGAAAACGCGAAGGCACCTGCTTCTACAAGGTGCTGGAGTGGGGTGCGCACAGCGAGCGGGTCATCGATGTGTATAGCGCGTTGGAGAAGCGCGGCAGCGGGGATGCGCAATTGAACCACAATTACACTGTCGATTCGCTGATCTCTAAAGTAGAAGGTGTAATCGTGCGCGAATTCGAAAAGGGCGGCACCGCCGCTAGCGTCAAACTCGCCGTGGATCGGGCGATCGATCAACTGCAAATAGGAGCGGGTGATCGGGCGATAAACATCGTGAACCGCGCGGCCGACAAGCTCCGCACGAAGGTTCCGCCGTTGCCGAACTCAAAAGAGGGTAACTAGACGACTGGCAGCAGGAGGCCTTCCGTACCGACCACGTTGCCAAACGTGTAATTTGCAGAGCAACTTAGGTCCTGCCGAGGGCCAGTCGAGCGACGTCGTCCGGCGGCCGCGGGACGGAACGTGTTATGCAGGTAGGAGAGGTCCTTCGGTCCGAGCCGGACTGGCATATTGCTCAGGATGACAAGTCTGCACAATCAAAGGACGGCTACTTCAACGCGCTGTAAGCCGACCTCACACCCCGCGCTGTGTCGGCGTCCAGATGAACTTGTGCATCTGAAGCTGGAACCGCACGTCCAGCCGATCTTCCAAAATCCATTCGACGATCTGTCGCGGATCGATCCGTCCGAAAATCGGCGAAAATAAAACTGCGTGACAACGCTTCGAGAGATCGAATCGATTCACTTTGTCCCGCGACCACTCGTAATCTTCGCGGGATCCGATCACGAATTTCACTTCATCTCGCCCGGTCAGATGATCGAGATTGGACCAAAGATTCTTGTCCACTTCAGCGCTGCCCGGCGTTTTCAAATCCATGATCCGGTGAACTCGAGCGTCCACGGGCGAAATGTCATGGGCACCGCTGGTCTCAAGTAGGACGGTGTAGCCGGCGTCACATAGCATGGTCATGAGCGGCAGCACGTTGTTTTGCAGCAACGGTTCACCGCCGGTGATTTCGACCAGGGGGCAACCAAACGTTGCGACCTGCGCGACGATTTCCTCGAGTGGGCGCTTTTGCCCCTCGTAAAAGGCGTATTCGGTATCGCAGTAACTGCAGCGCAAGTCGCAGAAAGTCAGACGAACAAACACACACGGTAATCCGGCCCAGGTGCTCTCTCCCTGAACCGAATGATAGATCTCGTTGATCGTTAGTGTTTTCATGGTCGACATGTGCGAGCGACGCCAGCCTTTGCCATCAGGACAAGGGCGTCTGTCTACAATATCACGGGAAATGAAGCAGCAAACGGCCGGCGAACCAAAGCATCACTACTGCGGTTAGGGCCTGGGTCAGGATCTGCCACTCCGGTCGTGAAAAAATCCGGGCACCCAGTTTTACGGCAGTGCAGAGGACCAGCGTCCAGGTCAGCGCGCCTAATACGACTGCTCCGGCGATCAGTAGCGACCGCTGCACGCTGCCGTTCCCGATTGACTGACTGCCCACTACCGCCAGCCAGAATCCAAGATTCCACGGACTGCTCACCGCCATGATGAAGCCAAGGAAGAGGCCACCTTTCTTGACCTGTTGAGGCGCGCCGCCATCGGCCTTAGCACGGTGAGTCTGATAGACTCGCCAGGCGGATCGAGCGAACACAAACGCCAGAAACAGCAGCAGCGCCAGACTAACAATCGCCAGCAGGCGTCGGATGGATGGCGAATTCAGAACCGTAGCAGCCCCTAACGAAACGCCAAAAGCCCAGGTGAAGTCGCCTACGCACGCACCTATACCAACCATCCACGCCCGCCAGAATCCGCCACCCTGACGAATTGGAAGCAGGCCGCGGCGAATCATCTCGGCGTTCACCGGACCGGGCGGCCAGGAAACCGACCAGCCGAGTAAGAGACCATTGACGATGATGGACAGCATTGCCGGTGTCACGCGTTACATCGTTAGATCGTCACGTTGGTGAAGCATAGCCAAAAGCCGTCACAACCGGTCGGGCTTTGGCGCAACCACATTCACTGCGTTACATTTGAGAGTGAATCGGCTCGATCGAACATTTGAAGCTCTTCGAACAAATAAGCGAAAGGGGTTCATTCCTTACATCTGCGCGGGTGATCCCGATCTCACGACAACCGTTGAGCTGTCTCTCGCTCTCGCCGAGGCCGGCGCGGATGTCCTGGAGCTCGGCGTGCCGTTCTCAGATCCGCTGGCCGACGGCATCGTGAACCAACTGGCTGCCCAACGAGCGCTGGCTTCTGGTGCCAGCGTGCGTGGCGTCCTCAATTGTGTGGAGCAAATTCGAAAGCAAACTGAGATCCCGATTGTCCTCTACACCTATTTGAATCCTGTCGTGCAATTTGGGTTCGAACGCTTCCATGTCGAAGCGGCCGGCAGCGGAGTGGACGGTCTTCTCCTTCTCGACCTTCCGCCGGAAGAAGAGCCCGAGCCGAATTGGCCGGCACGTTTGCCACATATTCGGTTGATCGCGCCTACTACCTCACCGGAACGGATTGGTGAGATTGCCAGGAATGCGCAGGGGTTTCTCTATTATGTGTCGCGAGAAGGGGTGACAGGCGTGCAACAAAGCGTCGCGGCCAGTCTGGAGGAGCGAATGAAGCAAATTCGGCTGAAATCCGATCTGCCAATAGCGGTTGGATTTGGTATATCGACGCCGGAACAGGCAAAAGCCGCGGCCCAGCATGCGGATGCGGTCGTCGTCGGTAGCGCGATTGTGGATATCATCGCGCAGTCCGGGCGTGGAGCGGTGCATAAGGTGCGAGACTTCGGGCGAAAGTTTGCCCAGGCAATTAATAGGTAGATCGGCCGCACGTCCTTCGTCATGTCGAGTCATCTTCCGCTCTGGCGAGCGAAGCGAGGGCTCAGACGCTGGTTGATACAGACGGTCTACAAACAAAGCCCCGACGTCGGCCAAGGCGAACTTTGCCTAACGATCAGATTCCTCCACATTTCCGCATGGCTTCAGCGAAGCTAGATTCTTTGCTGAGAAGCGATGCCAGGTAGGTGTCGACGGCGGGAGCGGAATTGATCCGGACAAGATTTGCCGGCTGCTCTAGTCGGGAGAAGATCGCGTAGGCAATCTTCGTCCGCGGTACCACTTTCTCGCCGTATCCGGCCGGTATGTTACTGGACCAGAAACGGACATACTCCACCCCAAGGCGGCTTTCCCTACCGAGGAAAATCACCGAGTGGCCGCTCTCTCGTTTGCCCACATTTTTTGACCAGAATATTTTCATGAAATCGCCGGCTCGAGCGTCCGCGAAGTTGTCGAAGTTGCGACCGAGGCCGAGCTCGTGAAACAGGCGCGCGGTGCCCGGTCCGTTGGCATTCCAGCGGCCCCAAATTCCTTCACCGTCGTGCTGCTCCCGGATCATCAGCTGATCGAGCGTGGCGAAATCAAGCTGGAGACGCCCGCTCTCACGTAGTTGCTCGAGAGTGCGGATAAAGACCAGGTAAGTAGCGCCGGAACAAAAACTGGGAGAGGCGGAGGAGGGCAATGTAAAAAATTTGCCGGATTCAAAATGCGCTGCCGACTGAAGCCGGATTTTGGCGACGCGGGTAACGGAGTATTGCCCGCCCACAGGCATGGAACGGACCTGTTGAAGAACGAGCTCATTGAAGTCCTCAGCACCGACAGTTGGCGCCACGAAACAAATCGTCAGGAGGGCAAGGATGTTCTTCACTGCCGCGTAATTAAGGGCTTGATGTGCTGTGGAGCAAATGCGCTCAGACTGGCTTTCAGCAGGGACTGTGCTTACGTAATTTATGCTGCGATTCACTAAGATGAACGGCGCGGGCAACGATTTCGTGATGCTTGATAACCGCGGTGGCGATATCACTCTGAGCCGCGATCAGATCTCGCGAATTTGCGATCGGCACCGCGGCGTCGGAGCCGATGGAATCTTACTCCTGGAAGAGCCGGCGAACGGTGCCGACTTCCGGATGCGATATTACAATCGTGATGGCGGCGAAGCTGAGATGTGCGGCAACGGGGCGCGTTGCTTTGCTCGATTCGCAAATCGGGTCGCCGGTGCGGATGGCCCAATCACATTCGAGACGCCCGCCGGAATTATTGGCGCCACTCTCGAAGGTGAGAAGGTGAGGCTGCAAATGAGCGAGCCGACCGAGTTGCGGCTGAACCTGCAACTTCAACTCGAGGGCGAAGATGCCACCGTTCATTTTGTGAATACAGGCGTGCCGCATGTAGTCGTTCCCGTGTCCCGCGTCGACATGGTCCAGGTCCGGGAACGCGGTTCAGCGATTCGGCATCACGAAGAATTTTTGCCAAAGGGCGCCAACGCCAACTTTTTGGAAAAACGCGGGGGCCAAAGCATTGCCATTCGGACGTACGAACGGGGAGTAGAAGATGAAACCCTTGCCTGTGGAACCGGCGTCGTAGCCAGTGCTCTCGTGTTCGCGGCATTGGAGAAAGTTCCTGGACCGATCCAGGTGCGGGTGCGTGGAGGCAGCGATTTATCGGTTGATTTCGACAATGAGGGACAACGGTACCGTGAGGTCACCCTAACCGGCCCTGCCGAGTTCGTGTTTGAGGGAACAATCGATATTTAATGCGGCATCACGCTGACTGAAACAATCCGCCCTGCCAACGCGGTTCTGATTTTATAGCTCTGATTTGATCCACATGTTTCGCGGCACTTTCACTGCGCTGGTTACCCCATTTCGCGATGGACAGATCGATGTCGATTCTCTGGCCCGCTTAATTGAAGCTCAAATTGACGCGCGGATCACCGGCATCGTGGCTGTCGGCACCACCGGCGAGTCGCCGACCCTGTCGCATGATGAACGGTTCGCGGTAGTGCGTCAGTGTGTTGAAATTGCCCGGGGCCGCTGCGCTGTCCTGGCCGGAACGGGTTCCTATTCTACGCGTGATGCCATCGAAGCAGCCAAACAAGCCCAATCGTTAGGCGTGGATGGGTTGCTGATCGTCGCCCCCTATTACAACAAGCCGAGCCAGGAAGGTTTGTTTCAGCACTTCAGCGCAATTGCCGGATCAACCTCGCTGCCGATCATGCTCTATAATATTCCAGGGCGGTGTGGCGTCGACATCGCGGCGGACACGGTGATTCGACTGGCCGAAGCGTGTCGCAATATCGTTTCGATCAAGGAGGCAAGCGGAAGCGTCGAGCGTGTCAGTGAATTGCGGGGTCGATTGAATGAGTCATTTACGATTTTGAGCGGCGACGACTCGTTAACCCTGCCGTTCATGTCGGTTGGTGCGGCGGGCGTAGTCAGTGTTGCTTCCAATCTGTTGCCGGCCGATGTCGTCGCTCTGGTCGAGGCATATGGCGGCGGCGACGGAAAACTCGCCGAGAATCTTCACCGGAAGCTTTTCGGATTGTTTAAGGACCTGTTCATTGAACCGAATCCAGTTCCGGTAAAAACTGCTTTGGCATGGCGCGGTGCAATGTCTTCGGAGGTGAGGCTTCCTTTGTGTGCAATGACTGAAACCAACCAGCAGCGGTTGCGGCAAACTTTGGAGCGATACGAACAGGATCGGCACAGCGAGTGGATCCCGCAGGCAAGAGTGGCCTGACGAAATTCAGGTGTGGCCGCAACTTCCATTCGCATTTGCCTGATCGGTTCGCGCGGCCGCATGGGCCGGGCGATCGCGGCAGCCGCCCACCGCGTCCATGGCGTCCTGATCGCCGCGGAAGTCGATGCGGACGATTCGGTCGAAGCCGGATTTCAGGAATGCGACGTCGGAATCGACTTCAGCGCGGCCGCGGCGATTGAGAAAATCTGCGGTGCCGCTCGAGCATTGGAGCGTCCGCTGGTGATCGGCACAACCGGACATTCCGCGGCGCAGCGCGAGAAGATCAAGGAACATTCGACAGCGATCCCGATTTTGATGGCTTCGAATTTCAGTCTGGGGGTGAACGCGCTGTTCTGGTTGACGGCGCGCGCGGCGCAGTTGTTAGGCCGGTCCTTTCACGCTGAGATCGAAGAGACCCATCACATCATGAAAAAGGATGCTCCGAGTGGTACTGCCAAAACACTTGCCGAAATCTTGCAGTCCGAGCGGGGAGGCGAGGACGTTCCGGTCCGTTCAATCCGTGAAGGCGAGGTCGTCGGTGAGCACATCGTGAGTTTTAGCGGACCGGGTGAGCAGCTGGAGTTGATCCATAGGGCTGAGAGTCGCGAAACGTTTGCGGTGGGAGCGTTAACTGCCGCGAAATGGATCGTGAACAAACCCCCAGGTTTGTACAGCATGCACGACGTGCTGGGACTCACGCGCGATGATCCGCGCGGCTAGCTTGATCCGGGTGCCGATAAACCTCGAAAGCCAGGAGATATGAGAGCAGGCGTTGCACTCGGCTCGAATTTAGGAGATCGCCTGGCGAATCTGAGCGCGGCCCGACGTGCCATATTCAGCCTCGAGAGTACTTCCCCTCCGCTGCTCAGCTCCGCTGTTTTTGAGACGGAGCCAATCGGATGCGAACCCGGTGCACGCTCTTTTCTAAACGCGGCGGTAGAGCTTTCCTACGATGGCGTACCAGAGCGATTGTTGAACGCACTCAGAAACATCGAGGTCGAATTGGGCCGCCCGGCCGGACACGAGCGCAATGTGTCGCGCGCCATCGATCTCGACCTGCTTTATTTCGGTGACACAATCCTTAGCTCCGCCACGTTGACCCTGCCTCATCCGCGCATGTTCGAGCGAATCTTTGTTCTTCGGCCATTGGCGGACCTCGCGCCGGACCGGGTGCTCCCCGGCCAGACGAAAACAATTCGCGAGCTGCTCGCTTCCCTGGCGCGATCAGTTAGAGTGGAACGCGCAATTCCGCAGTGGGAGACGACATGAAGAACTTCACTGAGATGAAGCGGGCCAGGCAGCGGATTACCGCGCTGACCGCCTACGATTATCCCACGGCTCGTCTGCTCGACGAAAGCGGCATCGATATCATCCTGGTGGGAGACTCGGTCGGCATGGTGGTGCTCGGTTATGAAGACACCACGCGCGTGACTCTGCCGGAGATGTTGCACCATACGCGAGCAGCGGCGCGTGGAGTAAAGCGCGCATTGCTTGTGGCGGATATGCCGATTCATACCTACGACACTCCGGAACAGGCGGTGGCCACTGCTCGGGAATTGGTTGGAGCAGGTGCTCAGGCGGTCAAACTGGAAGGAGGCGCCTCGCATGCTCGGCACATCGAAGCCGTTGTTCAGGCGGGCATTTCCGTGATGGGCCATATCGGCATGCTGCCGCAGAGCGTTCGGGAGGAAGGCGGTTATCGGCTGAAGGGACGTTCTCAGAGTGAAGTCGAACAGTTAATTCAGGACGGTCACGCGGTGGAGAAGGCGGGTGCCTTTGCGGTGGTGTTGGAAATCGTCAAGAGCGACGCTGCCAAACAGATCACCGATGCAGTCGGTATTCCGACGATTGGAATTGGTTCCGGGGAACACTGTGACGGGCAGATCCTGGTTACGCACGATCTGATTGGGCTATTTCCCTGGTTTACACCGAAGTTCGTATCCCCCGCGGGCCGCGTGGCCGACGAGATTCGCCGGGCCGCGACCGCCTTTATTGAACGAACGCAGAGCGGCAGCGCGTTGTCTAACGGACGCAATGCTTAACCTTGACCCCTTGTCGTTACCGTGAGCGTATCCGATTTTAGCGGCTTCGAAACCGAGGGCCTCCTTGCCGGCAGCAAACAGCGAAGCTGGCTCTGGTTCGGCTTGATTGTCTCGATCGCGCTCCATCTCGCACTGTGCGCCTATTTCTATCGGACCCGTTTTCTGGGATTCGATCAGAAGATGGTCCGCACCGATCAAACACCCACGTTCAAGGTGCGGAGCGTTGACCTGTCACCAGTCGATAAAGCGAGCCTGGATCAGACAAACCCGGCGGCTAAACCGAACCCGGACAATGCGCAGGACCAGCAGCCCGAGGAGAAAAAATCTTTCGATAAGCTTCTGCAAGACATCCAGGCCAGCGCGGCCATGCCGGACGACATGCAGGACGTTTTGCCGGATAAGCCGAAGGTCGAGACCGATGCCACTTCTCTGATGACCGAGATTGAGAAATCGACAGCGCAGACGTTGTCGAACAGTCCGAACGCCACCCACGAGCAGACGATGCTGAATGATACGGCGGTGTCCGGGCGACCTCAGCCGGCGCTCACCGGAACCGAGTTGGCGACGAGCACAACAATCAAGCGACCAAACACATTCACCAGTAAGATGCCGGGCGATAGCGCCGGGCCTAACCAGGGGCGCAATCCGGGGTTTAGCGATCTCGATCAATTGCTCGCGCAGAAAGGGCCACTGGGGTCGGGCACGCAGTTGCGGATGCCCGACGATCAACTGTTTCAATATGACAGGTCGGAGTTGCAGCCGAATGCGATTGGTCAGTTGCAGAAACTCGCGATGCTGATCAAGCGCAATCCGAAAGCTACGTTCACGGTGGAGGGATACACCGACTCATTCGGCCCTCCGGAATACAATTTGGATCTCAGCCAGCGGCGGGCGGACAGCGTGAAAGAGTATCTCGTCGAAGCGATGGGCATCAGTCCGGATCAAGTTCAGACTCGTGGCTACGGGCAGACGAAGTTCCTGGTTCAGCCGAATCCCAATGTCGGTCCCGCCCAACCCGATATTGATGCGGAAATTCGGCGCCAACAGCCTAACCGCCGAGTGGTGATCGTGGTTCACACCAGGCAAGGGTAAGTGGTCGGATTCGGCGGCTAGAGTAAACGCGCGCCTTTGACGCGGGGCGAGATTCTGTCGAGGCGGCGAACGCCACGAACTTCAGGTGCGCAGCACCGGCTACCAGTTTTTCACCCAGCGGGCCTGGTATTGCTGAAAAGTTTCAGGTGCTTTAGGTCCGGTTTCGCCACAAGTGCTCCACAAATCGTAGGTTGGATTGTATCCAGCGCCTTTTCCGTTGGCTTGCGCGGTTGAGTAACCATACGGATTTGCCACACCCTTTGGATTGGCAAACGGATCTCTGAGATAAGAGCCACCGCCTCCGGCCTTGGTCGCCACGTTTGCTGGCTTGGCCAACGCTCCTAAATAGTTTTTGGTATCGTCAGCGGGTGTGGAAGGATTTTTGTCCTGATCTCCCGAGAGTTGCTGATACAGGGTTACCCCGGCATCAAGGTAATCCTTCGGATCGCCGTCCGTCGGAACCAAAGCATCGGTCGCAGTGTCGCTCGGGTAGACCCCGTTATCAGCCTTGTAATTCTCCAGGGCGGCCGAAATCGCTGCGATTTCGGCTTCCGCGCGAGAACGGCGCGCCTTGCCGTTCACATATCCCATCGTAGCGATCGTTAGGCCAGCGAGAATGGCGATGATGGTAATCACGATCAATAGCTCAAGGAGGGTGAACGCGCCCTCGAAGCTCGGAAATTTCAATCTCGAGGTGCGAAATCCGAAACAAGTTTCAAATTGAATCAATCGAATGTTCGAAACACCGCGATCAAAGTTGCATTTTCCAGTTCGAATGTTGACGGCTCGGATTTGTGTCGACATTCGAAATTCGGATTTCGTCATTCGCGTTCGCACGTTTGCGAACGCGTCACGTTTGCTCCTGCAATCCGCTGATGATGCTGATCAGCGGCATGAACAAAGCGATGACGATCGTGCCCACTACCACTGCCAGGAACACAATCATGATTGGTTCCAGCATCGCGGTTAGTGCCGCGACCGAGTTGTCGACTTCATCATCGTAAACGTCGGCGATCTTCAATAACATTTCGGGCAGCTGGCCGGTCTCTTCGCCGACATCGATCATGCTAATCACCATCGGCGGGAACGCACCGCTGGCCTCGAGCGGCTGCACAATGGATTCACCTTCTTTCACGCTGTCATGAACCTGCCCGATGGCCCGGGAGATAACGGTGTTGCCTGCCGTTGCCCGGGTGATGTTCAGCGCCTGCAAAATCGGGACTCCGCTGGTGACCAGGGTGCCGAGAGTTCGGGAAAACCGTGAGATGGCAGTCTTGCGAATGACATCTCCGAAAAGGGGAACCCGAAGTTTGAATCGGTCGAAGAAGGAGCGACCGCCGGTGGTGCGGTTGAGAAAACTGTAACCAGCGATCGCCGCGATGATCGCTCCGAGCAAAACGAGCCAGTGGCTCTGGACGAACAGGCTGACCGATATGACGAAAAGCGTGATCGTCGGCAGTGGTTTGTCGCCTAACATGTCGTGGAAGATGCTTTGGAATTTAGGCACGATGTAGATCAGCAGGAACGCCATGATCGCCAGGGCCATGACCATCACGATGGCCGGATAAACCATGGCTGCGATCACCTTGTTCTTGATTTTGGCAGCCTTTTCCTGGAACTCGGCCAACCGGGTCAACACGACTTCCAGCACGCCACCCAGCTCTCCCGCTTTAACCATGTTCACGTAAAGCTCGTTAAACACTTTCGGATGCTGAGCCAGGCTCTCCGAGAACGTGCCGCCGCTTTGAACGCCTTCGGCCAGCTTGTTAATCGTCTTCCGAAGGACATTGTCGCGTTCCTGTTTGCCGAGCACGTTCAGTCCCCGCAACAGCGGCAGCCCTGAATCGATCAGCGTTGCCAGTTGCCGGGTGAAAATCATCAGAATCTTCGGCTTAACGGTCTTGCGTTCGAACAGGACAATGTTCGCGCCGGTCTTGGCCCGTGGTGCGCGAGCGGCCCGTTTTGGCTTCGACGCAGTTCGACCGGCTTTACCGTCTGGACCGCCACCTTTCCCTTCTTCATAGACGCTGGTCGGGAAATACCCGGCCTGGCGCAGTTGCCCGATAACTTCGTTGCTCGATCCGGCTTCCATCAGTCCGGTCGATTCCTGACCGCGAGCATCGAGAGCGACGTAGGTGAAACGGGGCATGGTAGGGAAGCGATTAGAGAGCAGAAATACTAGTTACTTCAGCGCAAAGTGTCGAGACGTTCGCTCGCGGAAGCACCAAGCACACAACATCCAAGCACCAGAGCAGCTCCAAACATCAACTCGCAACAAGTGGACGGCGTCATATGGAGGTTGAGGGCCTGGATATTCGCTGGAGCTTCGGATTTGGCGCTTTAACTCGCGTCCCCAGAGTCAGGTGTATTTCAACACTTCCTCGATCGTCGTGTCGCCGGCGAAGATGCTGCGTAACCCGTCCAGCCGCAGAGTTTTCATTCCAAGCTCCATCGCTTTTTGCTTCAGAACGACCGTTGGCGCGCGTTGATTGATCAGTTCACGAACAGGATCGGAGATTCGCATCAATTCATAGATCCCAATGCGCCCTTTGTAGCCCGTTCGATTACAGGTGTCGCAGCCTTCGCCGTAGAAGAACTGTTTGGAACCGATATCACGTCGGGAAAGTTCCAACTGGCCGAGGATTGCTTCGCTCGGTTCGTAGGCCGCGCGGCAATTTGGGCAGATCCGTCGGAGCAAACGCTGGCCGAGCACTGCTTCCAGCGTGGAGGAAATCAGAAATGGTTCGACGCCCATGTCGATCAAACGGGTGACAGCGCCCGGAGCATCATTGGTGTGCAGGGTGGTAAACACCAGGTGCCCGGTCAGTGACGCCTGTATGGCGATTTGTGCCGTCTCCAAATCACGCGTCTCTCCAACCATGATACGATCCGGATCCTGTCGCAGGAACGCTCGCAAAATGCGCGCGAACGTCAGACCGATGCCTTCGTTAACCGGGACCTGAACAATGCCTTCCAGGTCGTATTCCACTGGTTCTTCGGCAGTTAGCAGCTTGGAATCGATGGTGTTGATTTTCCGAAGGCAGGAATAAAGCGTCGTTGTTTTTCCGGAACCAGTCGGACCGGTAACAATGAAGATGCCGTTAGGCCGCTCGATCATTTCCAAAATGAAAGCGTGGATCTCTTCCGGCATGCCGAGCATCTCGAGATCGAGATTGACCGTACTGCGATCGAGTACTCGGAGCACCACGCTTTCGCCGAACTGAGTCGGCAGGGTCGACACACGCAAGTCGACGCTCCGTCCCGCAATGTTCTTCTGAATGCGGCCGTCCTGCGGCAGACGACGTTCGGCGATATTCATGTTTGCCATGACCTTCACCCGCGAAATAACCGGGAGAGCGAGATGCCGCGGCGGCGGAGACATCTCATAAAGGGCGCCGTCCACGCGGTAGCGGATCTTGAATTCGTTTTCAAATGGCTCGAAGTGAATGTCGCTGGCGCGATCCTGGATCGCCTGAAACATGATCAGGTCGACAAACCGGATGATCGGCGTGGCGTTTGCCTCCGCTTCAACTGCAGCGGCGTTGATATCATCACCGCGCAGCTGCAGTAACTCGCCGGCGTCACCGAGCTGCTGAAGGATCTCCTCCATGCTCGATGTCTCGGTGCCGTAATAATGTTTGATCCGTTCCTCGATTTGATGGGTCGGGGACACGACGACATCGATATCCTTGCCGAGAGCGAAGCGAAGGTCCTCAGCAGCGCGCGGGTCCAAGGGATCGACCAGCGCCACCCTCAGGCTGTTCCGGGTCATTTCGATCGGCAACGCGCGGTGTAATCGGGCCAGGCCGCTGGGGATCAGCTTGATCACTCCCGGCGCAATTTCCCGGTCTTGCAGATCCACGAAGTCCACTCCTAACGCGCTCGCGATAGTCTGATAAAATCCACTTTCGTCGACAAAACCGCTATCGACCAACGCCTGGGCGATGCTTTTGCCGTTCATCGTCACTTCATTGAGAACATCGTCCGCCTGCGACGGCTGAAGCACGTGTTGCTCGATGAACAGCTCGGCGACTTGTTTATCGTTCATCAGCTGATGTCTCCCATCGTAATGGAGATCACTTCTTCGGCCGAAGTCACTCCCGCCAGCACCTTCCGGACGCCGTCCTCGCGCAAGGTGCGCATACCGAGCTCGCGAGCGCGTTGACGCAACACGGTAGTCGAGATCCGTTGATTAATCATGTGCCGAACCTCGTCATCAATGATGAAGATCTCGAAGATGCCCATCCGGCCTCTGTAGCCGGTATGACGGCATTGATCACATCCGACGGGTCGCATGACCTGCGATTCGGCGAGTTGCCCCGGTTCGATGCGCAAGGCGCGCAGGTCAGTCTCGGTTAATTCGGCCGCAACCTTACAATGCGGACACAACCGCCTAACAAGCCGTTGTGCCATGATGGCGCGAATCGAGGAAGCGACCAGAAACGGTTGCACCCCGATGTCGACCAGACGGGCGATCGCCGACGGGGCATCATTCGTGTGCAATGTGCTGAATACCAAGTGACCGGTGAGACTGGCGTTCGTCGCAATCGTTGCCGTCTCCAGGTCACGAATTTCACCGATCATGATGATGTTAGGTGCCTGGCGCAGAATGGATCGCAACGCCGCCGGGAAAGTCATCCCAATGTCGGCGTTCACCTGCACCTGGTTGATGCCGTTCATCTGGTATTCAATCGGCTCTTCCACGGTGATGATTTTCCGGTCCGGCTTGTTGATGTAGTTGAGACAGGCGTAGAGGGTGCTGGTCTTGCCGGAACCAGTCGGGCCGGTAACGAGCAGAATGCCGTCGGGCAATTTGATGAGACGTTCGAATGTCTCCTGGTCGTCGCTGAAGAACCCGAGCTCTGGCAGACCCAGAAGCAGACTCGATTTGTCGAGCACACGCATGACGACGCTCTCTCCGTGGTTCGTCGGGATCGTCGACACCCGCAGATCGATCGGCTTACGTTTGATTTTGATTTGAATACGGCCGTCCTGCGGCAGCCGCTTCTCGGCGATGCTCATCGAGCCGGTCATGATTTTTAACCGGCTAACGATCGCGGATTGCAGCCGTTTCGGCGGCGCCTGCATTTCCTGCAACACACCGTCGATTCGAAACCGCACCCGAAATTTCTTGTCGAGTGGCTCGAGATGAATATCGCTGGCGCCGGAGCGATGGGCTTCGATCAATAACATCGAGACCATGCGGATGATTGGCGCATCGGCTTCGTCTGCATCGCCGGCCGCTTCTTCCCCGATCTCAACGCCAAGATCGACATCTTCACCGATCTTCTGTTGCAAGATGTCCGCTGCCTCATCGGCGGTGCCGTAGTATTTCAGCAACGCTTCTCGAATCTTGTCGGGGCTGCTGCAGACGAGTTCGAGCTCGCGCTGGAGGAGAAAACTCAGACTGTCGATCGTGTCGATGTCCAGCGGATCGCTGACCGCGACAACCAAACCGGTCTCGCCAAAGGCTACCGGGATGACCTTGAACCGGCGCGCGTCTTCTCCCCGGATCTGAGCAATGACTTCCGGCGCGATGACGATCGACGCCAGGTCGATCCAATCCATGTGGGCCTGGGCCGCGAGCGTGCGCGACACATCCGTATCTGAAATGATCCCGTCCTTGATCAGCAGTTCGACAACGCTGTCAGCTCCGTTCAAGCGCGAGCGCGCCTGTTCGATTTGTGGCCGGGTAACAAGGCCCACATCCTGAAGGACGCGGATTACGTAGTCTTCGTTTTGTGCCACAAGGACGATCGATTGCCCAGAAAACTACATCACGGTCAACAGAATCACCGAACGGCCGGTGTTAGATTACTCAACCGTCACGCTCTTGGCTAAATTGCGCGGCTTATCGACATCGCGACCAAGTTCTACCGCCAGATGGTAGGCCAGCAACTGGAGCGGAATCACGTTTAAGATTGGACTGACGCATTCGTGCGTTGTCGGAACTTCAATGATGTCGTTCGCGATGCCTTTCAATTTCTTGGAACAATTGCCGCTGGTCACGACAATGATTGGGCCCTTGCGCGCTTTGACCTGCTCGATGTTGTTGAGATTCTTCGAGAAGACCGCGTCGTCGGGTGCGATAAAGACCGACGGCAGGTCCGGTCGGATCAGCGCGATGATGCCGTGTTTCAACTCGGCGCTCGGATGCCCTTCCGCAAACAGGTAGGTGATCTCCTTCATCTTTAACGCAGCTTCCAATGCGATGGGGAAATTGAACTGACGGCCGAGGAAAAGCATTCCGCTGACGTGCGCGTATTTCTTCGCGATCGTTTTGATGTGGTCGCTGAGCTTCAACACTTCATCGATTTGACCGGGCAACGCTTCCATCGCTTCGATGATTCGGCTGCCTTCCGCGGTCGACATGTACCGCATCCGCCCGAGCAACAAACCCACGAGCGTGAGAATCACTAGCTGCGAAGTGAACGATTTGGTGGCGGCGACGCCAATTTCCGGCCCGGCATGCATGTAAACACCACCATCACTTTCGCGGGCGATGGTACTGGCCACGTTATTGCAGATGCCAAGGGTTCGGTAGCCTTTCCGGCGGCTTTCCCGCAGCGCGCCTAACGTGTCCGCTGTTTCGCCGCTCTGACTGATGGCGAACACCAGAGTGTCTCCGGTCATCGGCGTGTTGCGGTGCCGGAATTCGCTGGCGTATTCAACCTCGGTCGGAATGTTCGCCAACTGTTCGATGATGTATTCGCCGACCATACCGGCGTGTAGCGCAGTGCCGCAGCCGGTCAGAACCACCCGCGCCACATCCCGCAGTTCGCTGGCAGCCATGTTCAACCCGCCCAGTTTTGATGTGCAATCATCGACATTGAGCCGGCCACGCATCGCGTCGCGCACCGAATCCGGCTGCTCAAAGATTTCTTTGAGCATGTAGTGCGGGTAGTCGCCCTTCTTGATGTCTTCGGCGTCAAATTCAACTTTGTGGACCTGCCGGCTGCCGATTTCACCGGCTAACGAGCTGATCTCGAAATTGTCCCGCTCGACCGCAACGATATCGAAATCGTTGAGGTAAACGGCATCGCGGGTATAAGCGACGATGGCGCTGACGTCGCTGGCCAGGAAATTTTCGTCTTTGCCGACACCGAGAACGAGCGGACTGCCGCGTCGCGCACCGACGATGAAGTTTGGAATGTCGGAATGAATAACGGCGATGCCGTAGGTTCCGATGACCTGTTTCAGGGCGTCACGGACAGCATTGACCAGGCGGGCCTTGGAATCTTTGCCGTTCAGCTTCTGGTAAATGCTACCGATCAGATGGGCCAGAACCTCAGTGTCTGTTTCGGTAGAGAAAGTATCGTCCCCCTCGCTGATCAGCTGATCCTTCAGCGCCTGGTAATTCTCGATCACCCCGTTGTGAACCAGTGCAATTTTGCCACTCGCATCAAAGTGTGGATGCGCGTTTTCGTCGGTGACCTTACCGTGTGTTGCCCAACGGGTGTGGCTGATTCCGAAACAGCCAGTGGGGGGTTTTTCGTCGACCAATTCGGCTAACGCGGCGATGCGTCCGGCGCACTTCCGAGTCTGGACGTGGTCGCCGTTTACGATGGCAATTCCCGCCGAGTCGTAGCCGCGATATTCGAGCCGACGCAACCCATCAAGTAAGATGGGCGCTGCCTCGGAAGACCCGACATAACCAACAATTCCGCACATAATGAGGACTGCGTGCGATATTAACACAGGTCGGTGGAGAAGCCCAGTATGATGGAACCCTAAAAAAGTTGCCATGTAGGCCAGCGACTGAGTTATTGGAAAACGTGCATAGGCAATTCGATAAGCAGCACACCAGGGCCTTTTCGGAGCCGAGTCAGACCACTCCGGCTTTGCCGCCCGGGACGACTCAGCGCACGCTGTCGATTGTGATGGGGGGAGGGGCCGGAACCCGGCTTTTCCCGCTGACAAAAGACCGCGCCAAACCGGCGGTGCCGCTGGGGGGCAAATACCGCCTGGTCGACATTCCGATCAGCAACTGCCTCAACTCCGGGCTGCGGTCGATCTACGTGCTGACGCAGTTCAATAGCATGTCGCTGCACCGGCACATTCAGGCGAGCTACAAATTCGATAATTTTTCGCGGAGCTTCATCGACATCCTGGCGGCGCAACAGACGCCCGAGGGGTCACAATGGTACCAGGGAACCGCCGACGCTGTGCGGCAAAATATCCGCTACTTTCTGGAGCGGCCATATGATTACTACCTGATCCTGAGCGGCGATCAGCTTTACCGGATGGATTTTCGCGCGCTGTTGCATCAGCACATCCAATCCGGCGCTGACATCACGCTGGCAACCAAGCCGGTCCAACGCGCTCAGGCCTCGGAGTTCGGCATCATGGAAAGCGGGGCGGATCAGAGGATCACCCGATTCCTGGAGAAGCCAAAAGATGAGTCACTTTTGCACGATCTGCGGATCAGCCCCGAGTTGTTATCCAAAATTGGTTCAGCCGAAGACGAGGAGTTATACCAGGCTTCGATGGGTATCTACCTGTTCAACCGCGACGTGCTGGTGCGGTGCTTGGATAACGACCTGTTCGACTTCGGAAAACACGTCATCCCTCAGGCCATTAATGACTGGCACGTGAGCGCCTACATCTTCAAGGGTTATTGGGAAGACATCGGAACGATTCGGGCGTTTTACGAGGCGAACCTGGAGCTGACGAACCTGGTTCCGTCTTACAGTTTTTTTGATGTGGACTCGCCCATTTATACCCACCCGCGGTTCCTCCCCGGCAGCAAGGTGAATGGTGCAACGCTTCGGCAGGCCATCATCTCCGACGGCTGTATCATTTCCGATGCCCATCTCGAACGTAGCGTCATCGGAATTCGCAGCATCATTCAAACCGGTGCGACGATCCGCAACAGCATCATCATGGGTGCCGATTATTTCGAGTTCGAGCGCGGCCGGGACCCCGACCTTCCGGCGTTAGGCATTGGTCGCAACTGCGTCATTGACCGCGCGATCATAGACAAGAACGCAAGAATTGCCGACGGGGCGGTGATCACTCCCGAAGGGAAGCCGGCGAATTACGACGGCGACGCCTACTTCATCCGCGACGGCATCGTGGTGGTCACGAAAAACGCGGTGATCCCCGCCGGGATGTGGATTTAAGCTTCGTGAGGGAACCGGTCCGGTGTCCGGGCGAGTTGGCTTAACGACGATCGGTAAGGCCGGACATTGGTCCCGTGTTCTCCCATTTCTCCTGTTTATTCCAAGGAATGGAAGACCCTTTCTCTCCGGTAGGATCATCGACCAGCGCGACGTCCCTGTGGGATGCGCACGACGCCAGAGCGAGCGCGAACCCGCAAATGAATGCGAAGGTGAGGGGTTTCTGAATCTTACGAATTTGTGCCAGCATATACGACCACGTCTCCAGGTTGCACCTGAACGCCCCGCGCCAGGCTGCTCGTCACAATATCGCCAATTGCGGTCGAAGGTTCAACTGACGACACACGAATCTTGGCAATTAGGGCGCCATCTCGCAGCACCAGCATTTCGGCGTTTGGCTCCACTCCGTGCCGTCCGCCAAGGTTTAGCACCACGAAGTTGTAGGCCTGGTTGACTGCCAGAACCGTTCCCCGGACGCCGGCCTTACTGACTGACGGCTCCCGCCGTTTTCGGTCGTCTTGCAGCTGGGTGGAATGATCCTGAGCGGTCCGGATCTTCTCCGATAGAAAAACGTTTTCGTGTTCGGCGCTTTCGAGCTGTTTCCGCGCATCGTCTAACTGGGCTTGCAGTTCAGGAAGGGATGGGGCGCCCGGATTATCGGAAGCTTTTGCTCCTGCTTCCTGAACCTGGGATTGAAGAGTGGCCACTTCGGACTGCGCGGCCTGCAGTTTCGACTGCAAATCCGCCCGTTCTGTTTGCAGTTGAACGAGGTCGGCTTCGGCTTTCGCGACACGATTGTCGTTCTCCGTCGTCTTCGCACTCGCGGCTGCGACGGCGGCTTCGCGCTCTTTCAGTTGTTTCTGTTCTGCGCCGCGTCGGCGCTCCATGTCGTCTCGAGCGCTGGTTACGTTGATCAGTTCGGTTCTCAATGCCCTGGCTTTTTGGGTGTTCAAAAAACCAAACACTCCCGCAACTGCGAGGAGTAGAACCGAAATCGCGATCAGAGTCTTTGGGGTCATACTAAGCGGCATGGATTGAGAAATTTGCACCGGCTCGTTTGTAAATGCGAATGCCCATGAAATGCAATCTGATTACAGCGGAAGCCCGATGCCGGATTGGGCCAGAGCAAAGGCAGGCGCGCTGGTAGTTTTTGCCCGATTCAGATTTGCGCACCCCCCAATTCCGACCTATAGACACCGCTCATGGGTCAGCAACATCGCGTCCGGTCAAAGCGTAAGCGGCGTCGCGCCTATCTGCAGCGGAAGAAATCGGCAGCGAAAGCTGCCCGGCAGGAAACGCCAAAACCGAAGGCGAAAAAGCAGAGTTCGTCTGCCGGGTAACGCCCGGTGGCGTCGATTAGACGCGAGCGCAGTCCCGTGCCGGCCTCTCGTCCCAGTTATCTGATTGTGGACGGCCACAGTGTCATCTTCGCCTGGTCGGACCTCCGAAAGTTGCATCAACGTCGAACCGTTCTGGCGCGGGATGCTCTGGCCAAACGATTACGCGACTACCAGGATTGGACCGGCGTTCGGGTGGTTCTGGTGTTTGATGGCGCAGGCGAGAAGATCAGTGCTCATTCCGATCCGCACGACATTCAGGTGATATATTCCCGGAAGGGGCAGACGGCGGATTCGATCGTGGAGCGTTTGTCGGCGAAATACACGCCCGATTTTGATGTTACCGTGGCAACTTCGGATTTATTGGAACGCCAGACCGTGACGGCGTTTGGAGCGTCATCGATCTCGCCGCAAATGTTGCACGAGATGTTAGGCGAAGCAGTTAACAGTGATCGTCCAGCGCGTGCGAGAAAATCACGCCGCGCCCGCTAGGGCGGGTTGGGGCTGGCTGATCTTCTGGTGACGCGAACGCTGCTGACACGTGGCCAAAACCCGCTGAAGGACGCAGTAAAGCTGCTCAATTGGAAGGTTCTTACTGACGTAACCGTTTGCTCCGGCGCGTAGAGCGGCGTGCATGTGCTGCTCGTCATAGCCCATTCCGGTGAAGACGATGATCGGCACGGACGCGTTAATCTCACGGATGAATGCGGTGAGGGTGATGCCATCCACCTTCGGCATCTTGAGGTCGACGATGATGACTTCGCAGTCGTTGTGAGCGAGCCAAGTGGCTGTTTCAAACCCGTCGGTCAGAGATTCGGCGGTATGGCCGGCCTGACGGAGGTAGGTAACCAGAAAACTGGCGATACCGGGGTCATCGTCGATGATAAGGAACTGACACGAGGGACGCTGCGGGAGGTTCATGTATTACTATAATTTCCATAAGAACTAATAGCACTAACCTTGCCACCCCGTTCTTTGCTCAACTCACGAACCGCTTGCCTCCAGGCCGAAATCGTCCCCTGAGCGCCGGCTTACTCCCCGACCTTCTTCTCCAAAGCCCGCACCCGGGCGAAAAGTTTGCCGAGGTTCCGTACCCAAACAATCTGCTGTTTTGCCTCGTGTAAGGGAGCCGCGACTCGCCCCCACCACGTCCCACCCGAAATGCTTTTCGAGACGCCTGTCCTAGCCCCCAAAATCGTGTCGTCACCGATTTCGATGTGACCGACTACGCCGACACCGCCACCCATAATCACCCGTTTACCGACGTGCGTGCTTCCGGCGATCCCCACCTGGGCGGCCATAACCGTGTTCTCGCCGATAACGACGTTATGAGCCAGGTGGACTAGATTATCGATCTTCACGCCCTTTTGAATCCAGGTCCGGCCGAATCGGGCACGATCGATTGCGCAATTAGCTCCGATCTCCACGTCGTCGTCGATTTGAACGATTCCGATCTGTGGCTGCTTGAGGTAGCGACCCTGACTTGGATCAAACCCGAACCCGTCCGCCCCAACAACCGTACCGGCGTGGATGATCACACGATCGCCAATCCTGGAGCGTTCACGAATGGTGACGTTCGGATAAATCATGCAATCGGCTCCGACTATCGTTTCCTGGCCGATATAGCTCCCCGCGCAGACGACGGTGCGCGGGCCGATGCTGGCGCCGGCATCGACCACAGCGCAGGCCTGGACCGATACGCCTTCTCCGATTTTTGCTGAAGGGTCGACAACTGCTCCAGGGTGAATTCCCGGTGCGAAGTGCACCGGTGGCGGCGCGAACTGACGCACCGTTTGCTCGAATGCTTTAAATGGATCTTTTACCCGGACAAGATCGTTAGGGATCTCCTCGGCAAATTCCATCGGCACGAACACCGCGGACGCGCGAGTGGCGCGGAGATGAACAGCATAACGGGGATTCGCGAAAAACGAGATCTCGCCTTCCGTCGCTTCGACCAGCGTCGCTGCGCCCGTGATCTGCCGCTGCGAATCGCCTTGCAGCTGTCCTTCCGTAGCCCCGGCGATCTCCTGCAGAGTTAATTTCTTCACCTGAAGTTCGGTTGTCTCTCGATTGATTGCTTCACTACCGAAGGTCGAACGAGGTGAAGTGACATCGGCTGCTCTCTCGGTGTCCTGTCGAGCATGGTCGAGACATCTCTAATTCTGGCGAGCTGAGCGAGAAAACCAACGGCTACCGCAACAATTGTTTCGCTAGAATCACATTCGCATCAGAGGCTTGCCCGAACCGCTTCCAATTGCCCGGCGGAGCCCAGCTTCTCGTTTTTGTGCGCGATGAAATCGGCGTAGGCCTGCATGAATATTTTGCCCGGCGGCCGGAAGTCGAACTCCTCCGGTTTGTCCCGAAAGAATTCGCGGTGAACGCGGGTCCAGACGAGCCGGCCGTCGGTGTCGATGTTCACCTTGGTCACCCCAAGTTTAGCCGCAGGGAGGTATTCATTTTCGTCCACGCCCCGGGCATTCGGGTTCAGCTTGCCGCCGGCGGCATTAATTCGCCGAACCTCCTCGGCCGGGACGCTTGAGCTGCCGTGCATAACGATTGGCATGCCGGGAATCTTGTTGGCGATGTCCCTGATGACGTCGAAGTGAAGTCCCTGTTTACCTTGGAATTTGTAGGCGCCGTGGCTGGTGCCGATGGCCGCTGCCAGGGCGTCGGTGCCGGTTCGCTTGACGAATTCAACGGCTTCATCCGGATTCGTTAGGCAAGCGTGGCCTTCATCGACTTTGATATCTTCCTCCACCCCCCCAAGCATGCCGAGCTCGGCCTCGACGCTAATGCCTTTAGCGTGAGCTCGGTCAACCACCCGCTTGGTAATGGCGACGTTCTCATCGAAGGGCTCGTGACTGGCATCGATCATAACCGAGCTGTAGAAGCCCGAATCGATGCAATCGTAGCAGGTCTGCTCATCGCCATGATCGAGGTGCACGGCAAAAATCGCTTCGGGAAAAATTTGCTCGGCCGTGCGGATGATCGCTTCCAGCATCCGCTTGTCGGTATAATTGCGGGCGCCTTTTGAGAGCTGGATAATAAACGGCGACTTGCTCTGCATGTTGCCTCGAAACAGGCCCATGGTTTGTTCGAGGTTGTTAATGTTGTAAGCGCCGACGGCGAACTTCTTGTAAGCGACTTTATACAGCTGAGCAGTGGTAACGATCATAGGACGAGAAGGATTTCCGCCGCCGATGATTGGGCCGGCGGACGTCAAAGAGTCAGATTTCCCGACGGAAATCGCAAACCGAAAATCATGGAGCTGCTCGAGTGCTAAACGGGCGTCACCAGATTTCTTATGTACTCAATTTGAACCTGGGAACGAGTTTGCTCTACGAGGCTGTGCTCAGCCGGGAATCATTTTACCGCCCGCTTCGCTGGAATCCCCCAGGTCAAAGAGGAAGCTCGTCAGATCCGCAGACTACCCGGATTTGACAATTCCGGAGCAAAATCTCAGCTCCCTCTGCTGATTTTGTTCGCGATCCGCTTGATCTGGAGCGAAGCGGGCGGTGAAAATCAGTTACCGTTCCCTTTGACTGGCAGAGTAATACTCACGGTGGTTCCGTCAGAACCCGAATCGATCTCTACCCGGCCGTGGTGATCGAACACGGTCCGCTTAACGATCGGTAAGCCGAGCCCCATTCCGCGCGGTTTGGTGGTGCAAAACGGCGAGAAGATTTTGTCGCGCAGATCGGGATCAATGCCTTTTCCGTTGTCGTGAATGCTGACCACGACTTCCCGCGCCCGGTTGCCATCGCGCACTGGTTTGGCGGTCAACGTGATTCGGGCTTTTTCCTGGCCGGCCACTGCTTCGGCTGCGTTGGCTACCAGGTGAGCGAACGCTTCGGTCAAGGCCGCTTCATCGCCAAGCACCTTAGGCAGGTCTTTTGGAACAGATGTTTCCAGCGACACCTCTCCGTTGACCCCGAATCGGTCTCTCGCCATTTCCACTGCTTTTGTCACTGGCGTCCCGAGGTCGATTGGTTTCAGAACGAGGTCAGGAGGATGGGCGAAATTGTTGATTTGGGTGATGATTCGATCCAGCCGATCGATCTCGCGCACGACGATCTGGTTGAAGTCCTGGCGGAAATCGGCGTCCTCGAACCGCTCCGGCAGCAGCTGGGCAAAAGTCTTAATCGCGACTAACGGGTTCCTTATTTCGTGAGACATGCTCGCGGCCAGATCAGACCAGAACGCTGCCCGCTCCAGCAGATCCTGTTTCTCGCGCAGACTTTTCTCAGCCGTTAGGTCCTGAATGACGGCGACGGCTCCAAGCTCGTTATCCTGATTAGTAAGACGCCGCGTTTCCACCAGCAGCGATCGCTGCGTATTGCTGTCATTCCAATGACGCGGAGGAAGTCCCGCTTTTGCCTCGAGCGTGTCGCGGATAAATTCAGCCAGAACAGGTCCCGCCGCTTCGACCGGCTTATTCAAAACTCGATTCGCTTCCAGGCCGAGGATTTCTTCGGCAGTTGGGTTAAACCAGCGGATGACGCCGCCTTCGTCGGTGGCGACGATGCCTGGCGGAATGGCTTTCAAAAGCGTTTCCGCGAGTGTCTTCTGCAATGCAATTTCCTCGTGGAGTAGCGCGTTCTCCAGCACTGACGAGACGTGGTCGGCCAGCATGGTCAGGTTCTCGAGATCCTGATAAGCGAACGGTTGCCCGGTCAGTCGATGACCGAGAAACAACCAGCCGATAATTCGACCTCGGGCATATAGCGGCGCAATCACTTCCGCTCCAAAACTGTCCAGCGCGCGGCGAAGAATTGACCGTTGAGCGCGGTCGGCGACGTGCACCAGGTCCGGTCGATTGATCAGGTGGGCATGCAATTCGAACCAGCGCACCAGCGGATCCCGCTCCCGATACTCCAGCTCTTCGGTCTCCGGCAGGCAACGCAACCCCGCCCGCAGTCGATACGTGTCGCCCTGTCGGATTCTCGAGAAGATTCCCACTCGAGTGACGCCGGCGGCATCGGCAACGCCTTCCGCTACGCTAACGAGCAGCGCTTCGAGGGTGTCGTGGCGTCGAAAGACGCGGGCAAACCTCAGTAATGGAACGGAGGAGCCGGAAGATTGTTCACGAGGCGGGGCGGCCCAGGTTGGGGGCATCGGCGCTTGCGGTGGCAGCGTCCGTTCCTCTTTCAGATCCCGGTTTTCCTCAAGCACCCGCAGATAATCCAAACCCCGACTAACCAGCGCCTGGAAACGCCGTCGGTCGACCTCCAGGTCCTCGACTGCATAAATGCCGGCCTGCTCAGCCTCCCGGAGCGGCTCGGATCGCAGCGTGCCGAGAGCCACAATCAGCACTCCCGGCCAATCGTTTTGAACCTGATCGATCAAATCGCCGCTGTAACGTGCTCGCAGATCGAAAATGAGGAGGGCGGGGGCCGACTGATGCAGTACCGATTCGAGTCGATCGCTGCTGTCGACATGACGCAGCTGCGTGATCGACCGAACGAACGCTCTTACGCGGCGAACGAGGTCAGGATCCTGGCTGTATAGAATGCAGGCCGGCTGGACCGTCATGCAGCAGCCACCTCTCTGTCGAAACGGACTAACGGGAGCAGGATATGAAACGCTGTACCTTTGTTGAGTTCGCTTTCGACTTCGATTTGACCGCCATGTTCCTGAATGATGCCATGAACAACTGAAAGACCGAGGCCGGTGCCGTAATCCTTAGTAGTGAAGAACGGATCGAAGACGTGCGGGATGTCTTCGGGCTTAATGCCCTCACCGCTGTCCCGAATGCTGATGCGCAAAACCTCGCGAGCCTCACCATTCGATTGGGTGAGCGGCGCCACCAATTCTTCATCAGCCCGAATCTCGGTGCTGATGTGTAGTTCGCCTCCGCTTTTCATGGCATCCATTGCGTTCAGAAAGAAGTTGAGAAAGACCTGCTCTAACTGGTCCGAATCCGCCCGGATTGTATCAACATTCGCGTCCCAAGAACGAGTTAATTTAATGTCTTTTTGATAAAGGCGGTGACCCACCAGAAGGAGCGATTTCTCAAGGATTTGGTGAACGTGCATCGGCTCCAGCTGTGGTTTTGCCGGCCGGGCAAACCGCAGCAATTGGTTCACCAGCGAATCGATACGATCGATCTCGTGCCCGATCAGGTTCGAGAAGGTCTGGCGGAAATCGGAGTCCTGGTACCGTTCTGGCAACAGCTGGGCAAAGGTCTTGATCGACACCAGCGGGTTCTTGATCTCATGAGCCATACCGGCGGACAGCGTGCCGAGGCTCGCCAGTCGGTCACTGCGTCGGATTTGAAACTCGAGCCGTTTCAGCGCGGTAATGTCGGTTAACACCGCTAATGCTCCAAGTACTGCACCATCCCGGGCGTGAAAAATGGATGTGCTGATTCGGATCGCCAGTGCGCCATCGGGACCATTCAACGGAATTTCCCGGTTCACCTGTCCCTGGCGGCTCTGGAGCGTCTCGCGCAGCGCCACGCGTAAGGCATCGGGCAGAAAGTCCACTGATCGATCGAGGACTTTGCGGCTGTCGAGTCCGGTCAGCCTCTCGACCTCATTATTAAATACGGTGATTCGCTCGTCCGCCCCGGCGGCGATAACACCGGCCGTCAGGTTCTCCAGCAGCGTCTCATTATATATCTTGGCGTTCTGGGCTTCGGTGAACAGTTCGGCGTTATCCATGGCGATGGCCAGTTGCCCGCATAACACTTCCAACGCGTTCTGTTCGGTGGTGCCATAAATTCGACCTGACGTCCGCGGTCCGAGAAACATGACGCCGGATAGATGTTCTCGGGCGAAAATTCCCATGACGACCGCGAGCTTCAGTGTGCGCATTCGAACCATCACTTCCTCGACTTCGGCCGTTTCGCGCAGTCGCTGCAGCTCGTCGAGTACAATTGGCGCGCGATGCTGCTTCAAATAACGCACGAGTGGATCGTTCTCCGAGAGTGACACCGTCGGGAAGTTCATGCCGGTGGGCTGCAATGCGTATACCTGTTCGAATCGGTCTCGCACATGCATGAGGATTGCGATCCGCTCGGTTTTCACCGCATCTGCCGTTGTCGTGGCAAATCGCTTCAGCAGGTCGTCCAAAGTGGTGACCGATGCCAGGATGTTAGCGGCTTTGTTCATCGTGGAGCGGAAATCGACTCGCTGAGTGCTGATGAACAGACGTTCCGCCAGCAGCTGTGAAATACCCCGCGCCGGCGCCATGGCGAAGGCGATGCCAATCGCAGCGACCACGTGTGCAATCTCGCGGGCGTGTTCGGCTGACGTGCCATGGACGACGCTGGCCACCAGCCACCAGATCAGCGCGTAAACTGCCAAAAGATACGCCGTGAGAATTGCATAAGAGATGAACCGCCGCAGGAACAGCCCGACCTCCATGATCTTCCGCGTGGCAATGCCATAAGCCACCACCAGGCAAAAGCAGACGACCCGGAACGGAGCGAACCACAGCAGTTTCGCGGGATCAACGAAACGACCAAGGACGAGCGGGCCAGTGGTCGTGAATACAAGCGTGAAGAGTCCGCCAATGAGAACAAACGCCAGCTCCGCGCGTTCGCCCGCGCGGGTTTGCCGCAGGTCGCGGATCGCCCCCACCGTTAGGACGAGCAGCGCCAAAGCGAACCATCCGAAATAAAAGAAGATTCCCGGATGTCCGTAGATCGCCGTAGGCGGCGCGTCTTCAAGCAATACCGGAATTCGCGCTCCGACCAGGAACCAATTGGTTTGGCAGAACAGAACGATGACCGCAGTGCCAAAAAACCAGGCGCGACTCTTTCGCAAAATCTTCGGCCATTCTCGATGTCCGTCCCGGATGGAAAGTCGCAGGAGATTGAACGCGCAAAGCACCACCGCGGCGGCGGAGGACGCCTCCCTGATGCCCAGCATCGCCGAACGCAGCGTCGTGGCAGTAGCGGCTACGTACAAGGCGTACAGCCATCCCACGGCGACCAGGGATAACAGCAGGAATGCCTGGTTAGACTTCCGCTTGGGGTTCGACTGAAAAACGACGACGCCCA
The DNA here is from genome assembly GCA_045809745.1 of Chthoniobacterales bacterium. Lineage (GTDB taxonomy): Bacteria > Verrucomicrobiota > Verrucomicrobiia > Chthoniobacterales > UBA10450 > DATFCK01. Next base: position 29,686 of record JBJMXE010000094.1, read on the forward strand.
GTCCCAGCTGCAACAGAATTGCAACCAGGATGGGTACTGCTGCGGTCATGAGGTGCCGTTACTACCGTTGATTCCGTTAATCCGGTTAACTACTAACGAGCTCGCACTTCCCCCGAGGCCGCGCACGTTCATCAGAATACAATCGAGCTTTGCCTTCCGTGGGCGTCGCGGAACGAAATCGAGGTCACACGCGGGATCAGGCGTTTCGAGATTGGTAGTGGGAACAATGAGCTGATGTCGCAGACTCAACGCGCATGCCGCAATCTGCAACGGTCCGCCGGCGGCCAGCGGATTGCCGGTCACACCTTTGATGGAACTGACGGGAATCGAGTAGGCGCGTTCGCCAAACACTTCCTTGATGTAACGCACCTCGGCGGCATCGAGCACCGGATGACCTGGCCCGTAGGCCGAGATGTAGTCCACATCGGCCGGGGTGCGACTGGCGTTGGCTAACGATAATCGCATAGAGCTGATCAAACCCGATGCCGGCTCCTGTGGCCGCCGGTCGCGTTCCGTGGCATAACCGCTGATTTCCATGTAAATGCGGGCTCCCCGCGCCTCGGCTCGCTCCAGGTCTTCCAGAATGAACATCCCCGCGCCTTCCGAGATCACTCCCGAATCGCGCTCTGAATCGAACGGGCGGCTGGCCCGTTCCGGCTCGTCGTTGCGACATGAGCTAAGCCCGGTTGCGATGAAACTGGCCAGGCCATGCTTGGTGATCGGCGCGTCGGCGCCGCCGGCAATCGCGAGTTCGGCCTGCCCTCGCTGAATCATCTCCACCGCCATAGCCACTGCATCGAGACCCGAAGGGCACGCCGACGAAACCGTTGCTGCATGCGCACCGGCGCCAATGCGATCAGCGATCAGATTCGCGGCGGCCTGCGGTTTGGACGCGGTAAGAGCTACCGGCGAAATTCCGTTGAACCCTCTGCGCTCAGAATCAGAGAACACCCGCTCAATCACATCCAGCGCGCTCGTGCTCACTCCGACTACCACTGGTGTAGGACTCGGAAAGTCGGTGTTGTTCATCTCCAGGTTAGCGTCCCGCAACGCCATCATGGTTGCGGCGTAGGCAAACTGGGTGTGTCGAGCCATCCGGCCGGGCTTCAGCTCCGGCTCGATGTAATCCTGCGGAACGAACCCTTTGACTTCGCCTGCGATCTGACTTTTGAGTTCGCTCGGGTCGAACAAAGTGATGGGGCCGACGCCGCTTCTTCCCTCTAACAGCGATTTCCAAAATTGATCGAGTCCGGTCCCGTTAGGCGCCAATACGCCGATTCCGGTTACAACGACTCTGTTCCGTTTCATCGGGCCTCCTCCGCTGAAGGGCAAAACGCCTGCCTCCTCGGCGTATCCGACTCCCGGGTCACGACCAAAGAGAGCAGGTCAGTTGCAGATCTGCGACACGATGAGCGCGGTCGAATTCTAAACACTACACTAAATCCAACCATTATATTTCGGAGTGTGGGTTCCGCGAATTTGTTCGCGAATCTGGATACTTATTCACAACTTGCAGGTTGCACGCCAGTCAAAACAGTTTCACAGTGCGCGCGTCTGAGTCGCCTTAACCTGACCGTGGCTTTTCTGATTGGTGCCTTCCTTTGCGGCACGCTGCTAGCTTTATCGCAGCCGAATCCCGCATGAGCGCTGCCGCCGAACTACCCAAAATCCTCGTCATCGACGACGAGGTTGGTCCTCGGGAAAGCCTTCGCATGCTTTTGAAGCCGGATTACAACGTCCAAACCGCGGACTGCGTCGAAGCCGGTTTGAAGCTTCTCAAGGAAAAGCAGCCTGACACGATCGTGATGGATATCCGCATGCCTGGGATGACCGGCATTGAGGGTCTCCGCAAGATTCGGGAAATCGATCCGCATCTTTCGGTGATTATGTTGACCGGATTCGGCGCGCTCGAAACGGCGAAGGAAGCAGTTCGACTCGGCGCTAACGATTATATCAGCAAACCTTTTGACGCCGGGGAAATGCGTGAAGTCATTGGCCGGAACGTGGAAAGAACCCGCGTTCAACGCGCCAGCGAAAATGCGGCCGCCGAAATCAAGGAGCTGAACGCGCGGTTGTTGAAACAACTCGCGCAGAAAGAACGGCTCGCATCACTTGGGCAGGCTTCAGCAGAATTTGTCCACGATCTCGGTAACCCGCTCACTATAGTATGGGGTTACGTTCAGTTGCTCTCCAAAAAGCTGGAACGCCAGGAAGGCGGCGCCGCTTCAGGATCGATCAAGGAACTCGACATCATCGAACAGAATGTTCGGCTCTGCCGCGAACTGCTCACCATGTGGCAAAGCTACGGCAGCGTAGAAGCGTCTCCGCCAAAAGCCATTTCGGTTTCGGCAATTCTACGGGAAGTCGTCAAAGGCACTAGTGCGATGGCCGCCCAGAGTGGTCTCGAATTACAAGCGAACGTTTGCGAAGAGGAATGCCTGCTGATGGGCGATTCCGTCCAGATTCATCGCGCGATTCAAAACGTTATCATCAATGCCATCCAGGCCTCGTCGGAAAAGAAGGGGCCGGTTCTGATCGAATGCACTCGCAAAGAGTTCTACGTCGATATTCGAATCGAGGACAGCGGATCGGGTATCGATCCCGCGCAGATCAGCAAGATCTTTGATCCTTACTTTACGACGAAGCAAAGCAAGAGCGGCACCGGCCTTGGTCTCTATATAACCAAGAAGGTCATTGAGGATCACAGCGGCTCGATCAAGGTGGACAGCACGCCCGGCGACGGAACAGTGTTCACCATCCGATTGCCGCTTCTGAATAGCTGAGCTTTTCATCGGCTGCGTGCCGATGCTTCGTAGTTACTGGTACGCCGCACGTACCACATTTCAGTTGTCACTCTTCCCGTGGTCGGTTTTGCTGACCGTGTGTCGTCAACATACCGGGTCGCTTCCATTTTTTTGATTCGATTAGCCGGCGTACCGTTCGAAGCAATCGACGGCCTGGCTACTCCGAAATCGAATCGTCTCGCGCGAACACTTGCTGAGTACAAGAGAGAATCTGCTCATGCCAAAAACGCACTGGACATTGCTTACCGCGCTGGAGAACGACTCGTGTCGACCAAAGCGGCTCACGCGTTGCGCACCGCTCTAAGGACCAACCGCGCTCCCACAGCAGTTCTGGGCGATGAATCGGCCGCCGTTACCCGATTCGCGGTTGCAGCTGCAAAGGTGGAAGCGGCGGAACGGGATCTGGCAATCGAGCTGGAACACGAAGTTAACAACGCGCGCGATGCGCTAATCAAGTGGGCGCGACGTGTTCTGCCACGCTATCTGATTTTTGCGTCGCCAGTGGTCTGCGATTCGTTGCTGCGGGATTTGCACGCCTATCCCGCCGAAGGCTCAGAATTGCCCCCGCGTCGCAATACCAGTCGTAAGACCGAGCAAAGCCTGCTGCTCTATCTCCAGCGCATCGCCGCCAAGAACGACACCTTCAGCGAGTTTGGTCCGGGCGGGTGGGGGAACATCGTGTCTGCCGGGCGTGGCGTATCTTTAAGGGCGGAGCCGGTGGCCTGTCAGCGGGATGTATTTTTCGAACGCTGGGTCGCTCAAGCACTTGTTAGGGTGATCAACGACGACCCTGAAGCAAACCTCGAGCTGCCTTTGCGGCGGAATCCGAACGGCCGACTTGAAGGAGATGCTTTCGTAAATTTCAACACCGGCGAGCGGATCGACCTCACTCCGGATCAGCTCACGATTGTTCAGCGTTATACCTCCGGTAGATCGACAGAGTCTCAATCGGATCCGGTAATCGCCCAACTTGTGGCCAAAGATGTCATTCGTCGCGGCCTTGAAGTTCCGGCTCTTGAAGCACATGCGGTAACCACGTTGATCGAGGATGTGAGCCAATGGCGCCAGAGCGAAGTTCGAAATCGTTGGCTGCAGCGGCTTCAGGCACTCGAAGACGTTCGCTTGCGATTTGGTCGGACCTGCGACCCGGACGAACGGCGTCACATATTGGACCACGCCACGTCTGAACTGGATCTTCTCGGAGCCTCGAAAAAATCCGCCCAGCGGTTTCTTTATTCCGCGAACAATCCCATCGGCGAAGAATGTTTTCGAGAATGTCGGTTCGAGCTAGCCGAGTCGCTGTCGCACGAGGTCGCGACCGAAGCTGCGCCCTGGATTGACCTGTGGCGCGATTCCTACGCCTTTATCGCCAGTCGTGTAGCTGGTGGGCTACAACGTGTGTTCGATCGAGCCGCCGCCGGTCAGCCGGCGATGCCGATGCCGGCATTTCTCCGCGCATGCGAAGAGGCCCGGCTGCCGCTGACCGGTCCCGGCCTGGTCGCACTTGCGGTAATGGCTTTCCAGGAGGTGAAAGCAGCTTTGCGAGAACGTTTGGCTTCCCACGCCGACAAGGAAGAATACGAATTAACGCCGGGTGATTGTCATATCGTTAGGCAGAAATTCGAATATCCAAAATTCGACGAATACACCTATCCCTCGGCAGATTTGCAGCTATCGGCCGAATCGATCGATGCGGTTGCCGCGGGCAGTTATGAATGGATCGTTAGCGAACTCCATCCGCCGGTCGCCCTCCTTCATCACGGGGTGTATTGGAGTTGTCCTGACAAACCGCGACTAAATGAAGCGTTCGCTCAAAGCGCAGGCGGCAAGCCGAACTTCCACTTCGGTTTTTTTGCGGCTGACTTCACCGCACATACCGCGGTGCGCTTGTTCGACGCTCTACCCGATTTTTCCTATTTCGTCGCCCCGCAGCGCGCTCACCCGACCTGGAAAACCGTCCAACCCGCCGATGCCGAGGTTTTTGTCGACGATTCGACCGGCGATGTATGCCTGCGGGAGCGTGGGACGGGAAAACATCTTGGCTCTTTTGCCCGCAATTGGGTGATCCCGTTAGGCTTTCATCCTTTTCAGTTCGGGTTGGGGAGACACACCCCGCGGTTGCGTTGCGGCCGCGCGATTGTTCAACGGCAATCCTGGACCGTGACTCGCGACGATCTGCCGGGTGAATTCAGCGGCATTTCCGCCGGCCTGGTTATGGCCATCGACCGGCTCAGGACGGAGAGGATATTACCGCGCTACGTCTACATCCGGCCCACTGAGCAGGCGCTCCGTCGAAGCGGCGCGGAAGGACGAGATAAGGATACCAAGCCAGTTTTCATCGATCTGGAGAGCTACTTGTTTCAGGAGATCTTTTATCGCTGGCTGATTAAGGCGGGCGAACTGGAGGTTACGGAAATGCTTCCCGACCCGGATCATCTGCTCTGGCAGGAGATCGATGGCCGACGCACGTTCGAATTGCGCACGTTGATCGTGCCCCGTTCATGAGAATGGCGCTTTGTGGGGCGAGGCAACTCGCCTAACCGATAAATCGGATGAAAATTATCGCCGTGGCCAATCAGAAAGGCGGAGTCGGGAAAACGACCACTGCGGTCAATCTCGGATGGGCGCTTGCGGAGCAGGGCCAAAGAATATTAATCATCGATCTGGATCCGCAAGGTAACGCCACCAGCGCGCTAGGCTTGCAGGATATCGAGGACAACAGCCTGTACGATTGCCTGGTGGGCGATGTGTCCATTACTGAACATGTTCTGCCAACCCGGCGCGAAGGACTGTTCCTGGTGCCGGCGGATCTTGATCTGGCCGGCGCCGAAGTGGAGATCGCCCGGATGGACGATCATCTCACCCGTCTTACCGGTGTCCTGACGGTTCTGCGCAACGATCAGGCTTTCGATTTTGTTTTACTCGATTGCCCACCGTCACTGGGCATTCTCATGACGAATGCGCTGGCCGCCGCAGACGAGCTGCTGACGCCAATCCAATGCGAATATTTTGCTCTCGAAGGGTTGGTAAAAATTGTCCGAGTGGTTGACCAAATTCGAAATTCGGGCGCTAACGACGGCCTCGAAATCGGCGGCATTGTCATGACCATGTTTGATAGCCGGACGAAATTGAGCGCCCAGGTGGTGGCGGAGGTTCGACAGCACTTCGGCGATCGGGTTTACAATTCGATTATCCCGAGAACCGTTCGCTTGAGTGAAGCGCCGAGTTTTGGTAAAAGTATCATGGAGTACGACTCGCGCGGTAGCGGATCCGAAGCATACCGCGCTTTGACCCGTGAGTTTCTCAAACGGCACCAAGCGTCAGCCAGTGGTTCCGCGAAATTGCAAACACCTGCGCCGGAAAATTCTTAAAAGTAGTCGCTCGCTCGAACATCATCCCGTTCTTTTCCGCGACTCGCCGGGAAACGGAGTTATCGGGATGAATCAATGAGATAAGGCGCTCCAGTTTCAGGTTGCCGAATCCATGATCGCGCACCGCTCGCGCTGATTCGGTGGC
>JBJMXE010000095.1:0-29075 GCA_045809745.1 Chthoniobacterales bacterium
TTTGCGAGGTCTCTTTGCCACGGCGTGCATTTATGCTGAATCGCAGCGACTTCCTGTAGCGGCGGTCTGCGACCGCCGAATGTTCTCCGGTCGTGGCTGCTGCGAGTGCCTCAAGGACAGCGGACGGGAGTCATCGCGCTCCTGCCCGCGGCTGAGCTGGTTAGGACCCGTAGCTCTTGGTAAACTTCTTTTTCGACTCCGCTTCGGGCGTGCTTGTTTCTGGAGCAGGTGCGTTAGTCGGGGCCGTTGCTTCGGCTGGCGCCGACGCCTCAGGCGCACCCGGCTCAGGCATGGCAGCGGCGGGGTGTTCGCCACCACCGGACTTTTCCGACTGCGAGACCTCAACGAAAACCATTTGCAGATTCGAAACCGCATTGCGCAGAACCGAAGCTTCTTCGTTGCTCAGGTTCCCGCGGGTTTTTTCCTGAATCATCGCCAGTTGATCGATGAACATCTTCGCCAGCTCCAGGTTGACCTCGCCTTCACCGGTCCTGGGATTCGGAATTTGCCCCAGAAATAATGCCGCGTTCTGCGCGTGCATCATGACAAATTCGATGAACCGCTGCGAAAGTTCGCCGCTTTGAGTGCTCGTTTGGACTTCAGCCATAATTACTCCTTTTTCGCAGCTGCGTTGCCTTTTGGTGGCCTAACTATCGCTATAACATACGGTCTGTCTCGAAAATACTTTGCCGCCACGCCACGAATTTGGTCGAGCGTAATTCCCTCAACCTCAGGTTCCAGACTCTTGTAGTTGTCGAATCCGAGACCATAAAGCTCGTCGAGCGCACACTGATAACCGAACGAATCGTTGCTCTGATTGGCAATCTGCTGCTGGCCGATCAGCTTTTTCTTGGCCCTGGCAAGCTCATCCGGCGAAAGTCCGTCATTAGCGAGCTTGTGCACCTCTTCTAATAGCGCAGCTTCAACGGCTTCGAGTTTGTTTGGATCGGTACCGAGATAAAATGCGAATAGCCCTCCTGCGAGCCCCTGCATTTGGCTGGCACCGACATAATACGCCAGTCCCATCTCCTCGCGGATCCGGACAAAAAACCGGGAACCCAAATCGCTGCTCGCCTCGTCGATTAATTCAAGGGCGTGACGATCAGGACTGGCAATATCCGCTCCGGGAAACCCGACCATGATGACTCCCTGACTCTTCTCCTTCTCGCTTTCCACAGTGACAGTTTTCTGCGGGAAAGAAGGATGCGGCGCTTGTTCCAACGCGAGTACTCCGGCCTTCATGTTTGCCAAGGCCGCTTCGATCAGCTTCTTCACCTCGGCTCCGTCGACATTGCCGAACACGAACAACACGCCATTCTTACCGACGACATAGCGATCGCGAAATTCGCGGAGGTCGGCGGGGGTGAGTTTGCGAACCGCATCGATCGATCCACTGCCGCGTAACGCATAAGGATGATTCTCGAAAATTGTGTCCCGCAGACGGTTGCGCGCCACCACCGTCAGCTGCTCTTCCTCCTGTTGAATCCCGGCGATTTGGATTTCCTTCTGACGCGCCACTGCATCGTCCGGCATCGAGGCGTTCAACAGTACGTCCGCCAATAGATCGATGCCTAATTTCAAGTCGGGCTGGGTGACATCGAGATGAACAGTGAAGCTGTTGTTACCGCCGTCGCTCGCGATCGAGCCGCCGACCGCTTCGATTTCGGCTGCGATTTGCTCGCCCGTTCGGGTGGTGGTGCCCTTGAGCAGGCTTCTCGACATCAAACGGGTAATCCCGTTTGTCTCGGCCGTTTCCGCCAGCAACCCGCCCCGAAAAACCGCGCCCATCGCAATCAGCGGTAACCGCCGATCTTCCCGTATCAACAAACGCAATCCGTTAGCCAGGGTAAATTTTTGCACTTCGCCGGCATGACGCACGGCCGTGGCACCACCCTGTTTGCCTAACGAGCCTGTCGGGTTCAGCGAAACGACAGTCAGGTTGTCGTCGACCAGGTAATGCCGAGCCGCGGTTTGAACCTGCTGGGCAGTGACTTGTTGGATCGCCTGCAAATAATCGCGACTGAAATTCAGATTTCTGGTCAGCAGCCAATTCGAACCCAGATCGGATGCTTGTCCCCGCATTGTCACCAGGCTGCCGAGCTGATGACTCAGGCAAATCTTCTTCGCTTTTTCCACTTCCGCGGGCGTGACGCCGGAGTTTTTCACCTCGGCGATGATCTCAAGAATCAATTTTTCAGCAGCGTCCCGCTTAGCCGGATCGGTGGTGGCGTCCACTCCAAGTATTCCGGGTTCGCCCGGCGTGTAGGAAAACGCGGAGACACCGTAGGCCAGCCCCTCGTTCTCCCTCACCCTTCGATAGAGGCGCGAGCTGCGGCCTTCTCCAAGAATAATGGATAGAAGATCGAGTGCCGGAACATCCGGATGAGTGATTTCCGGGACATGCCAGGCCAGCGACAGCCGCGACAATTCCGTGGCGAACTCGTGATGTGCGTCGCGCCGGCCGAGCTGCGCCGGCTCCGCCGGAATGAACAGCGGCCGCAACGACTTCTCAGGGTGACCCTGAAAATGCTGCTCCAACTGTGAGCGGACACTTGCCGCGTCAACGTCGCCGACCACAATGAATGTCAGGTTATTAGGCACATACCGCGTTCGGTAATACCGGCTCACATCTTCCTGGGTGAGCTGATTGAAAATCTCCAGCTCGCCAATCACCGGGAAGCGGTAGGGGTGACGTTGATAAGCGGTTGCGAAAAGCAGATGACTGATCATCCGATCGGGGTCGTCAAAGCCCATGGCGAACTCACGTCGGATAACCTCCTGCTCTTTAACGTACTCGTCTTCGGGGAGAGTGGAGTTCACCATCGCATCGCTGAGCACCTCGAGCGCGGTCGGAACACCTGCTTTCGGCACATCAATCCAGTAAACGGTGCGGTCGAAAGAGGTGTAGGCGTTGATGTAGCCGCCTACATCCTGGACCTGTTGCGCGATTGCGCTCGTGGTCCGGCTTTTAGTGCCTTTGAACAGCATGTGCTCAAGGATGTGCGACACCCCGGCGCCCAGTCGTTCGTCTTCGTTAATGCTGCCGGTTGCGCACCAGGCCTGAACGCTCGCCACGGGCGCGCTTCGATCTTCTTGAACGATCACGGTCAACCCGTTCGAGAGGACCCATTTCTGCGCGGTACTCGGCGGGAACGAGACGACTGCCGACTCTTCGTTAATCGTGTGCTTCAACTTCGCGCCCGTGATCATCACTGTTGCCTCCAAACCGTCGCCCGCCACCGCTTCACAGCGATTTCGGGGCCGGAAGACTGGGTGGAGGAGGCACCGGGTCAGCGGGAGCAGGTGCTGGCGGCGGTTCGAAAGGCTTCACGAACGCGTCTTCGAACGTATAAACGTTCCTGAAATCTTCGATGGAATCCTCGTCGGTCTTTCCGAAGATGCCGGAACCGATCAGGTTAAACACCATATGGCCAATGTCTTCGGAGGCGTGCAGGCCCCAGTAACCGAAAACGGTCATTACCATCGGGCCAAATTCTTTGAGCGCGTAAATTCGGACGCCTTCGAGCAATTCCGGGCCGCTCACGTGACGAACAGTGGTGCCTTTCAGCTTCTTCTGCTGCTTGGTGGTAAAATCGAGCGCATCGCGCAGGAACACATATGCATCACGTGCATATCGAGGATCACTGGCGATGATGGAATCGAGAGCTTCGGCGAATCCGATTTTTTGCATTGAACGGCGGTGGCGCAGCTGCGCCGGCCTATGATACCCGGCAAGGGCACCACAGGCAACTGGGGAGGCTTGCAATCAAAAGTAAACAACCGAGCGGCAAAGGCATCGGTACGCTGGGTCCTGGTCTGGTTTTGAAAGAAGATTAGAACTGCTCTTCCAGAACATCTAGATAGACGGACAAGGGATCGCGGCGGCGGGACTGCAACTCATTGGCCCGAGCTGCTGCCCGCAAATACCCATTGAATGCTCCACTGGAGGTGCCGGACTTGGTCGCCTCGAACCAGTTCATGTAATCGTCGATGTCGTTTGCTCGGGACCGGACTTGCTCACGTGCCTTACCCAGCCTAGCGACTCGGATTTCGAGGCCTTTCAGTTTGTGCGCGAGAATGCGCTCTACGATCAGCTGATACTCGACTACCACCCGTCGGTTTATTGGATTTCCTTTAGCGGCAAGTACGATTAGTTTTGCTCGAAGCTGCCGCAACTGCACCACCTCATCTTTGGACAGCTTGCGTTTGATCAACGGCTGAAAATTCGTCGGGGCCGCAATTGATCCGGTCGTGCCGCTGCCCACCAGTTCGCCTAACTGCCTTTCCGTTTCGGTGGCCGTCAGCAATTCGTAACTACGCAACTTCAGACTGGCGACACTCGCCTTCCATATCGGATCGACCGCCGGACCAGTGGCCAATACCGGGAAGAATACTTTCAGATCGGCGATTGGATCGGCTGAGGCGGCTGAGAGATTCGCGATGTAGTTCCTCAGGCGAAGGGCACCGCCGGAGTCCTGCACCAGCAGTTGCAGAAAAGCGAAGGCGTAGGCGCGATACAGCATTTCACCGGCGGCATCCAGATGGCTCAGCTTCTGTCCCAAAAACTTTTCAAGCGGCAGAATGTTGTCATCAGAAACCAGCGGAGCGACCGCGGCAATCATGCGGGCGCGGTCCTGGGCCGAATCGGCAGCCAGCAATCCCTCCACCAGCCAGTCTGGTGTTTCCACGTAGAAGCTGCCCGCGGGCAAGTCAGGTTTGTTTCGATAGGCGAGCTCCAGCACTATCACCCGCAGCAACTGCCGGCTTAACCCAACCGGATCAAAGTCCGAGTCGATCGTTAGGCCGAGTTGGATCTTTAAGCCGGCACCGGTTTGGCTGAACCGTAACGATGTGGCCGGAGTATCCGGGACGTTCGCCTGCGGAAACTCCAGGTTCAGAATGATCGGGATCCTCCATTCATCCCGCTGCTGCAAAATACCGAGGACGTTAGTCTTGGTTCTTTCCGCCGCGTCAGCCACTGCTCCGCGAAGCGAAGGGGTCACGCCATAAACGATGAATTGGCGGGAGGCGCTAACGCTTCGCTCGAGCGGCGGGACCACCGCCGAGGCGGTGCCACCGATCAGGATCCAAAGCGCTGTCCTGATAAATAGATGTGCCGCGGGTCTCACCGGAAAGGGGCGAAATTATCAGCTGGGAAATCAAAGATCGATCTCGAAAGAAGATATTCCGGACCAGCAACCTTCCCCGTTCTTGTGGGTTAAATGATTACACCCACTCTGCCTATGAATACGACAGCGCGCCTCCTTGCCTGTGTGACAGCGATCCTTCCTCTAACTGCTGCATTCGCCGGTCCGCATGCCACATCCTTTTCACGATCCTCTTCAGGCCGATCGGCCGCGCCGATGCGGTCAAGCTTCCGGGCATCAGGCGCAAATTACCGACCTTCGGGCGCCAATTTCCAGCAGATGAATCGTAGCTTCGCCGGCACTCGAATCAATGGGATCTACGGCGCGAACAACTGGAACCGCGCCGGAATTTATGCGAATCGAAGCTCGTTCAACGGCGTGAGGTTTGACGGCAGTCGGTCGGCCACGCTGAACCGCGGTTTCACTGGTCTGAATCGCAATTTCAGCAGTGTGAATGGCAACTCGAACGGTTTTGGAGCAAACACAAATCGCATTAATCGCGTCGGCGACCAAGGCGCAGTCCCGAACGGCACCTTTGGAAATCAGCGCATCGGACGCAATGGCAGCGGCAACTTCGCAGGCCGGGATTTCGCCCGCAACGGCAATTGGAACGGCAATTGGAATCATCATCACGGCCATCACCACGACAACAGCTTCATTTTCTTTGGCGGGTTTGGGTTCCCTTTCTACTCGGATTGGGATTACGGCTTCTACCCATCGGCCTATTACCCGTACTACCCGCCGGCTCCCTATTATTATGATCCGTATATGCCGATCGATAACGGAGCTCCGGTTTACGGAGACGGCTCGGTGCCGCAGGATCCGTCATACAACCAGTCGGACGACGGTCATCACTACGATCGCGGCGGGGGAGCCGGAGACGATCATTCGCTCGTCTCCCAGGTGCAGGAACATTTAGCCAGCGGCGGCTACTACAAAGGCTCTATCGACGGGGTGCAGGGCTCGCGCACCTACTACGCGATTCGCGCCTACCAGCGGGAACACCATTTGCCGGTCACGGGCGAGATCAGCGACGAGCTCCTGAGTGACATGGGGCTGCGGTAGCCCGTTTTCTTTCGGTTGGTGAGCTGGCGGGCCAGGGGTCTAACGGCGGCCCGCCGGTCTCATCAGGGAGTAGGAGCGACCAGAGTCACACTTTTCTCGTGTAACTCCCAGCCACCGATCTTCGAGATCAGTTTCGCATCGCGGTCAAGCGCGGCAAACACATCACCGAACATGACGTTCATGTATTGCGCCAGTTTGGGATGAATCGGCAGGCGCCCAATACGTCCTCCTTCAACCTTTGCGGTGATCCGGCCGTCTTTTAGCTCAGGAGCGTAGATACAGGTCGTGTACAACGGCCAGTAGTCCTGGAGAGATCGTTCGGTCGTTAGGACGCAACGCTTTTCGTGAAACGTCACGAGAGCGCGTTTGAATGAAAGCAGTGGCAGGTCCAAAGCCGACTGCTTCGACTTCAAAGCGGAGGCAACGAACACATTCGCTTCCTGCTCGGTGACTTCTTTGCGAGTAGGCACCCGTTTCGTACCCATGCTTTCCAGGTCGAACCGCAATGTCGATACGAGCACCTGGTTCTTCGACGGCGCCGGGACCTCCGGCGGCAGCACCATATCGAGTAGCACGGCCGCGAATCCCGCTCCGAAGATCACCTTGCTGGCGGTCACACAGAGCGCTTTCAGCTTCGCGCGCTGCGGATCAAACATGCGTTTAACCCGTTTGTGGGTGTCCTGAATCGGCTCTTTTTTGACGCGTACGGCGGTGCGATCTAGTCGCGCCCCGCAGTCATGGCAATACACCCGCTCCGGCTCATTCTCGCGCCGGCACTCGGGACATAAAAGTTTGGTGGTGGTGGCTGTACTGGTGGTGGTAGTGGTCATGCCGAAGACTCAGTCTTTGGCTTTCCTCCATCAGCAGTTTTCGGGCTCTCCTTGGCCGCTCCGCCACCTTCTTTGGCCGGAGGGGATTTTTCGCCGCCTCCGCCGGATTCTTTTTTAGCCGCTTCCTTGTATGAGGCGCTTCGGTAATCGGTGCTGTAAAACCCTGACCCCTTGAAGATTACGCCGGCGCCTGTGCCGAGAAGTCGCTTGACCTTTCCATGTCCCCATTTCTTCATCCGGCAGAGATCTTTCGGGCATTCGCGGAAAGGTTCGTCCCGCATGGACTGAAACGCCTCGAAAGTCTTGCCGCATTTTTGGCAGGAGTAGTCGTAAGTTGGCATAAGCGATCAGGAAGCGATCGGAGGTTCGAAGTTGCCCGAAACGGGTCACAATTCAAGCCGGCGAATTGCGGCCGGGGCCGTCCGGAGTTGGCCAAAAATAAACCGCTTAAATTCCCGAACCTGCATCGTAATTGCTGTCCTCCGTTTGACTTTGTCAGGACGAACGGTAAAAGGTTCCCCGAAATTCTCGTATGCGTTTTTTTAATAATTCTTCGCTCCGATTCCTTCTGTTGATTGGCGCGGCAGTGTTCTTTGCATCCTGCGAGGAGGACCCGCGATTCTCGGCTCAGACACAGTATCTCGGTGGTGTTTACGGCAATCAGCCGACCGTAGGGGCTCCTCAGGACACGGTGTCGTACTGGGAGGGTGACAATCTGGGTGGTAAACCATCCATAAAGATCAGCATAGCCGAGCAGCGCGCTTATTTTTACAAGGGTGGAATGCTGGTTGGGGTTTCGCAGTTATCCACCGGCCGTGAGGGGAAAAATACGCCAGGCGGTCATTTTTCGATCATCAACAAAGACCGCAATCACGTTTCTTCGATGTACGGCGACTTTGTCGACTCTCAAGGAAACGTGGTGCAACCGAACGTGGCGGTGAGCGATCCAAAACCGCCCGGCAGTCATTTCAAAGGCGCGCCCATGCCCTATTACATGCAGATCGCCCCAGGCTTTGGGTTGCATGCCGGATATCTGCCCGGCTACCCGGCGTCGCATGGCTGCATCCGAATGCCGGAGTTCATGGCCGAGAATTTTTTCAGATCGGTCTCTACCGGAACGCCGGTGACGATCACGAATTAGATTCGATTCCGTGCGAAGCAGCTGTAGCCGCTGGCGGTGACAGCTACGCAATTCGTTATGTCGGGAGGTCCACGCGCCTGAAGCGATGCCACCCGTTGTAGTCTCTCCGACATCGGCGAAATTTCGACGTGCATAAGCCGGCCGATCTCCTCCAACTCGCCAGCAGTGCGCCGTCCATCGCCGGTAAGCTGAAACAAATAAAGGAACAGCTCTGGCCGGTCTCGTTCTCGCACGTCATCGACTCGGCACAGCCGTTTGTGGTGGCGACCATTGCGCGGCACACCGATCGAACGATTTGGGTACTGTGCCCTAACGTTCGCACCCAGGAATTGTTTTTTGAAACCCTGTTGAACTGGACGCCGAGCGCGCAATTCCTTCCGGAAGCCGAGTTCGCCGCAGTCGAGAATATTCTGCCCGATCCCGAGCTCACCGCAGAAAGGCTGGCCCTGCTGATGAAGTTGGATCAGGCCCCAGGCCGGCAGATCGTCGTCGCCTCCCGTGCAAGTCTGGAACAGGTCGCACCTAAGCCCGGCAATCTGCGATCTGTTTCTCTCACGCTCCGGCGGGGCAAGAGTCCCGGGATGGCACAGATCATTCAGCGTGTCGCTGATGCCGGATACGTCCGTGTCCCGCAGGTAACTACACGTGGTCAGTTCGCAGTTCGCGGTGGCATTGTGGACCTTTACTCCTGGCAGGCGCAGCTGCCGCTAAGAATCGAGTTCTACGGCGATGATATTGAGTCGTTGCGGGAGTTCGACGTCGACACCCAGACATCCGTTCGTGATCTGAACGTTAGCGAAGTTCTGTTGAGCGCGACCGACGAACAAACGGCTACGGTCGCGGACTATATTGCCTCGAATCATTTGCGGATAGAAATCAATCCCGCAGGCGATTCGGATTCACCAATCCGTATCAGTGAAGGGTCGATCGAACAGGGCCCTGAAGATTTCTCCGGCGCGTTCGAAGATTGTGGCGTGGGTGAATTCGCCGTCGGCGATTTCATGCTAGCCGAAGCAAAACGGGCGCAGTTCGTGGCTCAGTTAGGCGAATGGCGCGCCGCCGATTCGAAAATCGTCATCTATTTTCAGACCGAAGGCGAGATCGAGCGTTTTCGCGAGATCATCGGCTCCAGGAGCGAAGCGCTCGACGGGGTTGAACTGGTTGAAGGGACTTTGCCGCGCGGTTTCTGTTTTCCGGACGCGCGACTGGTGATCCTCTCGGCCGCCGAACTCTTCGGCCGGTTTGCGCCGCATGCGGTGCGTCGATTGCAACGGGCCGAGCGGGCCAACCGGCACCGGGCGCAAATTGATTTTAGCGAACTGAACGAAGGAGACTACGTCGTCCACCTGGAGCATGGGGTCGGGCGCTTTCTCGGGCTCGTCCGAATTCCAGGCGCTCCGCTGGCCGCGGCGACCGACTTGTTAGGGCGGCCACAGGGCGAAACCGACACCGGCGCCGAACAGGAGGTTTTGGCACTGGAATTCGCCGATGACGCTCGTCTTTACGTTCCGCTGGATCAGGCTTACCTCGTTTCCCGCTACGTCGGAGCGAGCAAGAAAGCCCCCGCCTTAAGCTCCCTGGCAGACGCGCGGTGGGCGCGGGCCAAACGCAACGCAGCGGCCGCCATTTTTGATTACGCGGGCAAGATGCTGTCCCTCCAGGCGGAGCGCGAGACTCAACTAGGCTATGCCTTTGGACCGGACACGAAATGGCAGGTCGAATTCGAACATTCATTTCCATTCCGGGAAACACCGGATCAGCTGAAAGCGATCACCGACACCAAGCGCGACATGGAGCGTGCCCGGTCGATGGACCGGTTGATTTGTGGGGACGTCGGCTTTGGCAAAACCGAAGTGGCGATTCGAGCCGCGTTCAAAGCGGTCATGGACGGGAAACAGGTGGCGGTGCTCGCGCCCACGACCGTTCTCGCGCAGCAGCACTACGAGGTGTTTCGGCAGCGAATGATGGAGTATCCGATTCGGATCGAAATGTTGAGCCGGTTCCGGTCGCACGGCGAACAGCGCAAGGTCCTGAAACTCCTGCGCGAGGGCGGAGTGGATATCGTGATCGGCACTCATCGCCTGATCTCAGGCGATCTGGTGTTCAAGGACCTCGGCCTGGTCGTCATCGATGAGGAGCAGCGGTTCGGCGTGCTTCACAAGGAAAAGTTCAAGGAGTTGTTCAAACTCGTAGATGTGCTAACGCTCTCGGCCACGCCGATTCCGCGAACCCTTTATCTCTCGTTAGTCGGAGTCAAGGACATGTCCACGATCGAAACCCCGCCGTTGAATCGGCTACCGGTAGAAACGGTGGTGTGCGGCTACGATGAACGAATCGTTCGTGACGCCATCAATCGCGAGCTCGAACGTCAGGGCCAGGTCTTTTTTCTGCACAATCGGGTGCAATCAATCCAACGGATGCGGGATCGGATTGCGGAACTCGTCCCGGGCGCGCGTGTCGATATTGGCCATGGGCAAATGGAAGCAGACGAACTCGAGGAGGTGATGTCGCGATTCGTTAGCGGGAAAATCGACGTGCTCGTTTGCACAACGATTATCGAAAGCGGATTAGATATTCCGAACGCGAACACGATCATCATCGACCGCGCTGATCGATTCGGGCTGGCTGATCTGTATCAGCTCCGTGGACGCGTTGGCCGGGCCGAGCACAAGGCATATGCCTACCTCCTGCTGCCGCGCGAAATGATGTCGGTCGGCGCAGCCCGCAAGCGCATCAATGCGATCAAACAATACAGTTCGCTGGGCGCAGGTTTTCGCATCGCCATGCGCGACCTCGAGATCCGCGGCGCCGGCAGCATCCTGGGCACCGCTCAAAGCGGGCACATCAGCGCCATCGGATTCGATCTGTACTGCCAGCTGCTGAAGCAAGCCGTCGCGCAGCTGAAAGGCGAGAAAGCGCCGCTTCGGTTGGACGTTGATGTGCGACTCGATTTCGTCGCCAGCAACGAAGGCGATCCCTTGAACGAACCAGTTGCAGCCGGCGGCGCCGGCGACCACAAGGTGCAGACTGACGACGCGCGACGGGTGCCAGCGTTCATTCCAATCCGCTACATCAGTGACACCGCGCCGCGCATTCACGCGTATCGGAACCTGACGGAAATCACTACCCACGAGCAGCTTGATCGGTTACGCCGCGATTGGCGCGATCGGTTCGGTCCCTTCCCGGAGGCCGTCAAGAATTTACTGCTGATTACGCAGATCAAACTGGCTGCCGCGAAGAAAAATGTCACCCGGGTCGAGGTCCGGGACCGCAAGTTAATGCTCACGCGGAGAGGTGATTTTGTACTTGTGAGCGGCAAATTCCCTCGTTTAGTTGGCGCTACAATCCAAGAGCACCTCCCGGGAACTTTGGAATTGGTCAAAAAACTTTGACGCAGATGCTTCGTACACCACTGATCATTTTATTTGCCGCAGTCATCCTGCCGTTGCTGTCTTTCGGCCAGAACCGGCCGACCGAGGCTCAGGTGGTGGATGGTATCGCCGCGGTGGTGGCCCTGCCGGACCCGACCGGCAAAGTGGCTACCACGCCCGAAGTCATCACCTATTCGCAGGTGCGCCAACTGGTCGCACCTCGCGAGAAATTGTTGCGCCAGACCCTGACCGGTGACGAACTGGTCAAACAGGTCAAAGAAGCTCGTGAAGCTGCGCTGAAAGATCTGATTGATCGGCAGCTGATCATCCAGGCTTTTAAGAAGGAGAGTTATCAAATCCCCGATCACTTCGTTGATCAGCGGATGCACGAGATTATTCAGGAACAGTTTGGCGGCGATCGGAACACTTTCATCAAAACGCTCGAAGCGCAGAATTACACTCTCGGCGAATTCAAAAGACTCGAATCAGAGCGCATGATCGTTCAGGCCATGCGGGGTAGAAACGTGAAAAAGGATACGATCGTTTCCCCCACCAAAATCGAGGATTACTACCGCACGCACCGGGACGAATTCACCGCCAAGGAGCAGATCAAGTTACGAATGATCATGATTCCAGCGCATTCCGCAGGCGGGTCCGGCTCGTCCACCCAACGGGCGATGGCGGAAGAAATCCTCAGCAAATTGGCTAACGGCGGGGAATTTGACCGAATCGCGCAAATCTATTCCGAAGACAGCTCTCGCGATCTGGGCGGTGATTGGGGCTGGATCGAACGGAAGACGCTGGCGCCGCCACTGGAGAAGGTGGCCTTCAATCTGCCGGTGGGAAAGATTAGTAACATCGTAGAATACAGCGGCAATTTTTACATTCTGAAGGTGGAAGAGAAGAAGGGCGGCACAACGCGCTCGCTCGCGGAAGCTCGCGATGAAATCGAGAAAAAGCTGACGCAGCAGCAGGCACAGGACCTTCAGGAGAGGTGGATTGCCAGCCTTCGATCGAAGGCTTACATCCGCACGTTTTAGTCGCCGCTTGTAGCGTCGGCTCAACAGAGTCTCGCCCCATCTCCAGGGAGCACGCCCGTCTCGGGCGTGGGTGAAAGCGTCTCGCTTCACGAACTTTGAAAGATTGTTTGGAAGCGCCACCGGAGAGCAAACCCTGCGGGTCTCTGGCTCTATCGGGCCCATGACCAGCGCCTTTTAAGCTCAGACCCCAGGGCAGTTCAAAGTTAGAGATTTCTCCAGGTCGGTCGAAATGACAGGGACTGCGCGCTGGGAACCGCGTGCGCGGCATCACATCCTCGGTACCGCATTTGTCATATCGAACATAGTCGAACCATCTTTCGCTCTGAAGCTGACCGCCAAGTGACGGCGGTAGACGGGATGGCCGCTGGCGTCGCTCACACAGCAACGGGGTGCAGTACCAGTTGTCCCAGTTGCCAGGGCTGGCGGCCTTGTCCACACTGCGCCATGGGCAAACGGATCGGCATCACGCTGGGCGATTGCGCCGGCATCGGACCGGAGATCGTTGATGCCGCGCTCAAATCGGGAAGGCTTTCGAGCGCGGCCGAATACCAGATCATCGGCAGGTATCCGACCTGTTCGTTAGGCCAACCAAATCCGGACACCGCCCGTGCAGCGGTGGCCGCGATGGAGGAAGCGGCCACGCTGGCTGAAAACGGTGCAATCGATGCCGTAGTCACCGGTCCGATCCACAAAGCGCACATGTACAATGTCGGCTTCGAGTTTCCGGGTCAGACTGAATTCTTCGCGGCGCGGTCCGGCACCACCAACTTCGCCATGTGCCTGACCGGCGGGAAACTTACGGTCGGCCTGGTTACAACTCACATTGCGTTGCGACAAGTCGCGGAGTCGTTGCATCAGTCCGAGATCGTGCGCGTCGGTCTGTTGTTAGGCGATTTCCTGCGCCAAACATCGCGCAATTCTGGCCGCATCGGCGTGGCCGGCCTTAATCCCCACGCTGGCGAATCCGGAAAAATGGGGGAGGAAGAAATTCAAATAATTGCGCCGGCTGTGGCGGAGCTTGAATCGAAACTGCGGGCTCTTGATTCTCAGATTGGAGTCACCGGACCATACTCGCCCGACACCGTGTTTCATCGCGCGGTGCAAGGCGAATTTGATGCCGTGCTCTGTATGTATCACGACCAGGGACTCATCCCGCTAAAACTTCATGCATTTCACGACGGGGTGAATACAACCCTGGGATTGCCGTTCCCGCGCACCAGCCCCGATCACGGAACCGCCTTCGACATTGCGGGTAAAGGCATGGCTCGCGCCGATAGCATGATCGCGGCGATTAATTTGGCCGCCGAGCTGGCAAGTAATAAAGGCAATCGTTGAAACCGCGTGGCTCTCATTTGGCGCTGTTGATCGGGGTCCTCGCAGTGATGGCATGGTCTGCATGGAAGCCGCACGACCGGCTCACCTGGTGGCTGGAGACGCTACCCGGTATGGCGGGAATAATCGTCCTGGCAACGACCTACAACCGCTTTCGATTTACCACCCTGTGTTACATTTGTATCGCGCTGCACATGTGTCTGCTCTGTGTCGGCGGACATTACACGTATGCGCGCGAACCGGTGTTCAACTGGCTGCGCAACACGTTCCATTGGCATCGTAACCACTTCGATCGGCTCGGACACTTCGCTCAGGGCTTCGTACCGGCGCTGATCGCGCGCGAACTTTTCATCCGACTCCGTGTGTTCAGCCGTCCGCGTTGGATGCCTTTCGTGGTGTTAAGCGTCTGCCTCGCAATCAGCGCGTGCTATGAATTTATTGAGTGGTGGACGGCGCTGCTTAGCGGCAGCGCAGCCACAGAATTCCTCGCTACCCAAGGCGATGTTTGGGACACACAGGCAGACATGTTTATGGCACTCATTGGTGCAACCTGCGCCTTGCTGTTCGCCGCACCGCTCCAAGATCGGCTCCTGACAAAAGATGGGTAGCGTTTCGCGCTCGTGCTCGTAATCGTAATCGTGCTCGAGACTGTCATGCTTCAATTACGATAGGAGCACTAGTCATAGAATGAGGCGCGCCGAAAAATACATCTCCGTGTTTAATATCGGACTGCAGAACACGTTCGTTTATCGCTGGAATTATTTCCTGCGCGCCGTCTTCGCGTTGATTCCACTGGCCGGAACAGTGTTCCTCTGGCGAGCGGTGTTTCAGGAACGAGGCGGCGGCCTGCACGGTTACGACTACGGCTCGATGATTTATTACTACCTGCTGACGATTCTGGTCAGCAATCTGGTGACGCCAACCGAAGACGAATGGCAAATCGCGGCCGATATCCGCGAAGGACAAATCAATTCCTTCCTGACCAAGCCGATGAATTATCTCGGCTACCGGTTCAGCATTTTTTTGAGTGGCCGGCTTGTATACACGGCGGTGACGTTGCCGCCGATCATTTTGATCTTCATTTATTTTCGGGACTACGTGCATTTCCCGGCAAATCCGCTGATCTACGTGTATGCCTTGATCTCGTTAGCCCTGGCGGCGCTGATCCAATTCTTCATCACTTACACCATTGCCATCATGGCTTTCTGGATCTTGGAGATCTCGACCATCGTGTTCATCGTCTATTCGTTCGAATATTTCCTCGGCGGTCAGATGTTTCCTATCGACATCATGCCCGCGGGAGTGCAGGCGGTGATGAAGTGGTTGCCATTCTATTATGAGTTGTTCTGCCCGGTAGCGATTTTCCTGGGCCGCCTGCAAGGCGCTGCTCTGGTGCAGGCTCTGGCCATTCAAACCGGTTGGGTTCTGACAATGTGGGGCGCCGCCGAGCTGATGTGGAAGCGCGGGCTGGGCCATTATCAGGCGGTCGGCGGCTAAAAACATTTCAGTCGCCCATCCGATCGTGCGCGCGCCTGACAGTGAACCTGTCATGGCGACTGAACCGCAGAAGAAGCTATCTCATCCCGCCCGAAGAACGAGCACATCGCCAACGCGGTGCCGTCCAGCGACTAGAAGAGATCCTGCGGAAACGTGTTTCAAAACCACGCTTGCCCAAGCTCCGGCTGAATGTTGAACTATGGGCCACGCGGCCACGAGTACCAAGGAACGGCCAAAGATCACTGCAATCGCTGGACTCTGCTGACGGGAAATTTCATTTTTGAAGCCAATACCCGATTGCTCTCACGCAGGTGTGCAACCGTGTTGCGTTGTCCAAAGACGGCTCGGGCACGGGCACGCAATTTTGACCGAAGTTAGGTGAAACCGAAATTTCAATCACTGCCAGGGCGCGCTGCACTATTTGGTTTGGTTGTCGTTAGTGGTGCGTTAGCGACGTGCGCTGCACCACCGAGGCGACCCAACATTCTTTTCTTCATCTCCGATGACTGGGGTCGTAATGCCAGTTGCTATCGGGACCCTGATCGTGCCGGAGTGAATGACGTCATAGACACGCCGAACATCGATCGACTTGCTCGCGAAGGTGTGTTGTTCCGCAATGCTTTTTATAACGTGTCATCATGCACTCCGTCTCGTGCGGGTATGGCAACGGGTTGCTACTTTTGGAGGCTAGGCCACCACGCGCTGCACCGGATGCAGCCTGAAATCAAGGATTCACCCGATCCGGGTTGGTCATTGCCGGGCTTCGGGCCGTCCTTGGCAGATGACGGTTACCTGCTCGGAACCTGGGGTAAGACGCTGAACCGCCACTGGTTCCCCGCCGAGGCGTTCCCGTTTGACGAAGAAAAGGTTCGCTATAGCCATTGGGTGCCCACACAACCGGACCGTGCCGTGGCTCAAAAAACCATCGAGGGTCTCGTTCGCGCTGGCGTAAGGGATATGCTGGCGAAAAAGAAAAAAGGGCAACCTTTCTGCCACGCAATCGGACCCGTTGGCACGCACCGGCCATTCACGAAAGGATCGGGCAAATCGCTCTGGAACATTGATCCGGACCAGCTGCGCGGGAAACTGCCAGCTTTTCTGCCCGACATACCGGAAACCCGCGAAAGCATGTCCGACACGTTAGGTGAAGTGCTCGCGGACGATTTATACCTCGGCTGGATCGTGGATGAATTGAAAACGGCTGGCGAACTGGACAACACCTTACTGGTTCTTACCGGAGACAATGGCATCGGCATGCCACGAGGAAAAACCCAAGTCTACGATCTGGGAATGCGGGCGCCGCTGATCGTTCATTGGCCCGCTGGAATCAAACATCCCGGACGCATTGTGGATGACTTCGTCAGCGTGATCGACCTGGCCCCGACGTTTCTAGACCTGGCCGGGCTCAAGATTCCGCAGACGATGAACGGCCGCAGCCTGCTCCCTCTTCTCCAATCAGACAAAGCCGGGCTGATCGATCCGAGCCGGGATTTTACTGTTACTGGACGCGAGCGTCACGATCTCAACGTTCGCGATGCCTTGCCCTATCCGGTACGCGCATTGCGCACGTCCGACTTTCTTTACGTTCACAACTTCAAACCGGACCGTTGGCCCCACGGCGATCCAGCTGAGCCAGGCTTTCCCTCTGATCCACCCGAAAGGGATGATCCCAGTGGAGCTTGGGTTTTGGTTCACCGCGACGATCCGCAAGGCAAAGAACTTTTCCGTCTGTACTATGCGAAACGACCCGAGGAGGAGCTGTACGATCTGCGAAATGACCCTGACGAAGTGAAGAATGTTGCCGCCGAACCAAATTATTCAGATGTGAAAGAGAAGCTCTCTTCGCGTCTGATGGAGATCCTGCGCACCACTAAGGACCCGAGGCTTACCGATGAATTTGATCGATGGCCCTACTACCAGCCACCGGCTCATCGTTCAGCGGCAAACCAACACGTTGAAAACGATGACCCGTATTGCATTGCTCACGTCAACGGAACGGTGAGTAATGATTAGGCGTCGGCGGCTTTTATTTTTTCGTCGGCAATTGCGCGGCCTTCCACGCCTTTAGACCGCCGGCCATCGAACGCACATTTTTGTAGCCCATCTTCTGCAGGCTCTCCGCGGCTAACGCCGAACGGCCTCCGCCGCCGCAATGACAAATGATTACGGCGTTCGGGTCCGCAATCTTTTCTTCAATATCAAGTTCGAGTGTGCTGCGGCTGAGATGGACCGCGCCGTCGATGTGCTCTTCGTCCCACTCATCCTGATCGCGCACATCAATGATGACGGCTTGACCGGTCTCCGCTTTTTCCGCCGCATCAGCGGGCGAAATCTCAATGACCTGCTTCTTAGCGTTTTCCACCAACTGCCGATAGCGCTCGCGTTCTTCCATATCTCCTTCGAGTTGGACTATTCGTAACGCAAAGCGTCGATCGGATCGAGTCGGGAAGCTTGCCGGGCCGGATAAAAGCCAAAGAACACGCCAACGGCCGAGCTCACCAAAAATGCCACGACGATGGACGCGGGAGAAATCAGGGATGGCCAGCTCTTCAAAATCGCCAATAGTTTCGACGCGCCGATTCCGAGCAATATCCCGATTACTCCGCCTATCGAGCTCAACGAAACCGCTTCGATCAGGAACTGAGTGAGAATGTCTTTGCTGTGAGCGCCCACCGCCATCCGGGTGCCAATCTCGCGAGTGCGCTCGGTTACACTAACGAGCATGATGTTCATGATACCGATACCACCGACAACCAACGACACAACCGCGATGGCAAAAAGCAAACCGGCCATCACGTCAGCCGTAGCGGTGGCGGTCTGCGCGATTTCCTCCTGGTTTCGCACCGTGAAATCATCGTCGCGGCCTTCGCGGATATTGTGGCGTTGCCGCAGGAGACCAATGATCTGTTGCTGCGCGGGAGCGAGATCCTGTGAATTGGCCACCTGCACGTTGATGTTGCGAAGAGTGGTTCCCCCGGCCACCCGTTTCATCGCGCTGGTATATGGCATGATAACGACATCGTCCTGATCCGGGCCTTGTGCGCTGAGACCTTTGGAGGTGAGAACTCCGGTAACAGTAAAGGGCACATTTTTTATCCGGAGGATCTGACCAATTGGATCGCTGTTGCCAAAAATCTGCGTCGCCGTCGTTCGACCGATTACGCAAAGCTTATTAGCGCTGCGGACATCCTGATCGGTGAATGGCGCGCCTTCGGCTAAGGGCCACTGCCGGATATCGAAATAATCAGGGGATTCACCAAGCACCTGGGTAAACCAATTCTGATTTCCGGCAGCGATCTGCGAATTAGACCGAACTTCTTCGCTGACCGCGTTGACTCCGGGCACTTCGCGTCGGATTGCCTCGGCATCTTCGACCTTCAGCGTCCCCGCTCCACCCCAGCCGGTGCGAATACCACTCGATGTCATGCTGCCGGAGAAAACGAGAATGACGTTCTGCCCCAGACTGGCGATTTGCGCTTCAACCTGAGCTTTGGCGCCGCTTCCAATACCGACCATCGCGATAACCGCGGCGACGCCGATGATGATGCCGAGCGCGGTGAGGGCGGACCTCAGCTTATTCCGACGCAGAGCACGGAATGCAATTTTCAGAGTGGATTGAAGGCGCATGTTTAGCCTTCCGCTACTGCCACTTCATCAACAGCCTTCGCTTTGGCCAGTTCCTGCGGTGCGAACAGCCTTTGCTCAACGGCGCGATCGCTTTGCACCAGACCGTCGCGCATCACAACATTGCGTCTGGCAAACTGCGCGATATCGGGCTCGTGAGTGACCATGATGATGGTGATGCCCCGGTCGTTTAACTCCTGAAAAATACCCATGATCTCGATGCTGGTGCGGCTATCGAGATTCCCAGTTGGCTCGTCGGCCAGCAGGACCTCGGGATCGTTGATCAAGGCGCGCGCGATTGCGACTCGTTGTTGCTGGCCGCCGGACAACTGGCTTGGATGATGATTCTCGCGTCCCTGTAAACCTACCGCAGCGAGCACGCGATTCGCACGTTCGTTCAGCTCGTGGTTAGGCAGCTGCCGCTTGCCGTAAAGCAGCGGCAGTTCGACGTTCTCTCGAGCGGAGGTTCGAGGAAGCAGATTGAAGCTTTGAAACACGAACCCCAGTTTGCTGTTGCGAATATCGGCCAGCTGATCACGGCTAAGATCCGATACGTCATTTCCATCGAGCAGATAGCGACCGCTGGTGGGGCGATCAAGCGCTCCCAGAATGTTCATCAGGGTCGATTTCCCGGATCCACTCGATCCCATTAGCGCCACAAACTCCCCGCGCTGAATGGTGATCGATACTGCGCGCACCGCATGGACGAGGTTCTGCCCCGAGCCATAGGCTTTGTGCACATCGATCAGTTGCACCACCGCCGATCCATTGGTGCTCATAACGACTAGAATCGGCGACCGCCTCCGCTGAAGGGATTTGCCGCGGGTGAGCCCGACGCGGCTGGTGCGTTGAGTTGTGCAGTGACAACTTTGTCGCCTTCCTTGAGACCTTCCAACACTTCGGTCGTTACGCCGTCGCTGATCCCGGTCTTGATCTTTACCGCTTCTGGTTTGCTGCCGCGCAAAACGTAGACCGTACGCTCAGTCTGATGTTCACGTGGCGCGCCACCGCCGCCGGGCCGTCCGGCGCCGCCTCGTGGACCAGCCGCTCCAGCTGGTCCGGTGGGCCCGGGCGAACGACGGGGCTCCGGGGTTGCATCCGCGGGCCGGTATCGCAGAGCTCCGTTCGCGACTTTGATCACGTCATCCTTATGCGCAATCACGATCGAAACATTCGCCGTCATTCCCGGTTTGAGCTTCAGATCTTCGTTCGTGACGCCGATCACCGTGTCGTAGGTGACAACGTTCTGCACCGTAATCGGGGCATTCCGAACCTGGACTACCTTGCCGTGGAAGGTGCGCGACGGGAACGCGTCCACGCTGAAGTCCACAGTTTGATCCACCGCGACCATGCCAACATCGGCTTCAGCCACGTTCGAATCGATTTGCATTTTCGTTAGGTCATTGGCGATTGCGAAAATCACCGGTGCCTGCAAACTCGCCGCGACTGTCTGTCCGACATCAACACTGCGCGAAATAACAACCCCATCGATCGGCGACGTGATTGTGCAATGGTCCAGATCCGCCTTCGCTTTGGCCAGCGCTCCTTCCTTGATTTTCACGTTAGCCTCTGCCTGATGCAGAGTGGCCATGGCCTGGTCAAGATCAGCCTGGGCCGAATTTTGTTTTCTAACCAGATCTTCGGTCCGCTTGGCATTGGCACGCGCTAATTCCAACGCGGCATGCGCGGACGCGAGATCGCCCTCCGCTTGCGTAACCGTGGCCTGGAAAATCGCCGGATCAATCTGGGCTACGACCTGGCCGGCTTTCACCTGCGAATTAAAATCCGCAAACAGCTTGGCGATGTTCCCGGAAACCTGGCTGCCGACCTGGACGTTCACGACCGGGTTCAACGTCCCGGTGGCGGTCACGGCCTGGGTCATCGGACCACGTGTCACCGGCGCGGTCTGGTAAGTCGCGTCACCCGGGCCGGTACAGCGACGCAGCACCAGCAGCGCGACCACTACGATCACCAGGAGAACAACGATCGTCGTGGTGCGCTTCATCTGAATGCGAGTTGACTTCCCATATAACTAAGACAGGGAGGAACGGTGCGGCGTTACATCGAAATCTATTCCATCATGCTGCGCAATTCGCTCATCCGCTCGATGAGCTTCAAGGTCAATTTCCTGCTTTGGATGGTGGTGGAGGTGCTGTGGTTCGTCGGACAGATCGTTTTCTTCAGCATCATCTTCGCGAATGTGGATCACATCGGCGATTGGTCGAAGTGGGAAGTCGTGCTGCTGGTGGGCACTCATCAAATTATCGGTCAGATCTTTCAGGCCTTCTTCTTTGTGAACATCGCGAATATTCCGGAACTAGTGCGAACGGGAAAACTCGACTCTGTCCTGGTGCTGCCGGTGGATAGCCAATTCGCCGTTTCGAGCAAACAGTTCGAACTCGATAGCATCGTTAACGCAGTCGTCGGTGCCGCAATTGTAATCCTTTCGTTGTCCAATCTTCATCTCGTTCCGACCGCCGTCTCGGTGCTGCTGTATCTAATCGCGCTGATCTTCGGCGTTGCCGTCCACTATTCGATCATGCTCAGCCTCGCAGCGGTGAGCTTTTGGATCGTGCGCGCGCAGGGACTGGTCTACGGCTACTTCAACTTCCTCAACATCGCACGTTACCCCGATGTGATCTTTCCCAAGCTGTTCCGAATCGTTTTTGGCTGGGTTATTCCGGTTATCATCATCGCGAATATTCCGGCGCGGTTATTAATCAAACCTCTGGGCCAGCCGTTCTGGCTAATGGCCCACCTCGCCATCGCCTCGCTAATCGTTTTCTGGCTCTCCCGATCCTTCTGGCGCTTTGCCCTTCGCCACTACTCCAGCGCCAGTTCTTAATCCATTGGCAGTAGCTATAGAACCGTCTTTCATCCTGAGCGCGTCTGATTGTGAAATCATTCCACTGTCATTCTGAGCGCAGCGCAGCGGAGCCGAAGAACGAGGGACCTCTCCTACTTGCGTGACGTGTTCCGCTTTTGCGAGGTCCCTCGACAAGCTCGGGATGACATAGCTATGCGAACCGCGCCATCCACCCCGAAATTGCTAGGTCGTTACTCGAAGCGTGCCTGGACCACAGACATTTTTCGCCCTCAAATCTCCCCTTGCGCCTTAGGCGAAATGTTCTTAATTAAGCCTCCCTTTTTCGGCGCCGACTTTCCTGCGCTCATTATCCTTATGGCCAAACCCACAAAAAAGAAGGCACCCGCCGCGAAGAGCGCGCCGCACAAGAAGGCGCCTGCTCACGCTCCCGCCGCGCAGAAGCCAGCCAAAAAGGCCGCGGCGAAAGGGGCTGCCAAGGCCGGAAAAAGCCAACAGCCCGATCCGATGCCGTTACTCGGCACCAATCACCGCGAACGAAGACTCGATCCGTTTGTGAAAAAGCAGAAGGAAAACCTTCTGCAATTGCGCGACGCGATGGTCGACTCCATGGCCGGAGTCGCACAGGACACTTTACGCTCCCGCGCCGAAGGCAGCGAAGCTTCGGCATTCGGTATGCATCAGGCAGACGCCGGATCGGACGCTTACGATCGCGATTTTGCGCTAAGTTTGCTATCGCAGGAGCAAGACGCTCTGTATGAAATCGATCAGGCACTGAAGCGGATCGAAATGGGCACCTACGGCGTGTGCGAAATGTCCGGCAAACAGATTCCCAAGGCTCGCCTTGAAGCCATCCCATTTGCCCGGTTCACGGTCGAATGCCAGTCCCAACTCGAGAAACAGAACAAAGCCTCTCGCGTTCGGCAGTCAGTTACTTCCCTGTTCGGACTAACCGACGACGAGGGGGGCGAGACCGAGGAAGAAGAGCCGGCTCAAACCGAGGCGAAGGAGTAACTATGGCGCAGGAAATCATCACGCTAGAATGCACCGAAGCGAAAGCGCTCGGCAAACCGGCGTCGCGTTATATGAGCACCCGGAACAAGAAAAGTCCGCGGACGCCTAACCGATTGGAAAAGAAAAAATACAATCCATTCCTGAAGCGTCACACGCTGCATCGCGAAACCAAGTAGACCATGCAACCGAAAACAGCCAAACGCCGTTCCGCCTTTCGCCGGGCCAACCGGACCATGCCCCGGCGTCGGATCGACATCGCGATTGAGGCGATCGACTACAAGAACCCCGATCTGCTGAAGAAATTTGTCACTGAAAGCGGCAAAATCCTGCCCCGCCGCGTCACGGGCATGCCCGCGCACTTACATCGTAAGATCACGCGCGAGATCAAGCGCAGCCGGTCCGTGCTGTTGATGAAGTAGCTCGCGGCGCGAAGGCCGTGCTCGGCCACCTTTAGATACCCGCCGGCGATCGGTCACCGTAACTAGGAGACCACCCGCACAACGCAGCACGTCTCCCGACAGCGTCTGCGATAACAACGGCGCGTTAACACGCACAGCGGCAAGGAACCCTTCAGAAGCTCTAGCCATGTCATTCCGGGCGCAGTCGAGGGACCCTCAACTGCGGGATGCATCACCCAAAGTAGGCGAAGTCCTTCGACTTCGCTCAGGATACAATTCTTGGGAAGTTGGACCGCTCTAGCTGCTGTATAAGTTGAACCTTGCGGTACCGATTGCGGCGAACTCGCCAGACCCCTCATTGGTGGTTTGGCATTCGGTCACCCCTACACTTTTCTCGTTTTCTCTCCCTGCTCGATCAGTTTCCAGAATTCCTTCGCCTCGCCTAACTGGGCGTCTTCCGAAATCGGAAGTTTGCTTCGAAACATGAAGTCGCGAAGCGTGTTCTTGTGGAGAACACGGTGAACCGTAATCCCCTCACCAGTTTTCTCGAAATAGATGCGGTATTCCTTGGCTCGAAACCGATACAGCTTCTTTCCCTGCCGCTCGATCACGCCAAAGCGCTTAGTATCCAGCCGATCGAGGTCTTCCGGCATGATCTGGAACTCGGCGAGTAGCTCCAGCTGGAGCGATTTTGGCAGCGCTGAGATTTCTGCCGCACTGAGCTCGTTGAAAATGATTTGGAACACGGGATCAGAGCCTAGGGTTAGCGGTGCGGCGTGCCGAGAGAATTACGTGCTAAAGAGCTGACTCGCTTCAAACGAAGACCCGATGCACCCGCGCTCCCATTCGGGTTGTAATATCCCAGGTGATCGTTCCGGCCCGTTCGGCGAGCTCGTGACACCAGATTTGGGCGTCGCCCTGTTTTCCCATGAGCACCACTTCTTCGCCCGGCCACACTTCTGGAATGTCGGTGACGTCGATGACCATCAAATCCATGGTCACCCGGCCTAACAACGGACAGCGACGGCCTCGCACCAGCGCCCCGGCCCCGCGGTTCGACAGATGACGCGGGTAACCATCGGCATAGCCGGCACTGAGGGTGGCCACGCGCATCGCTGTAGGAGTGATGAAGGTGCGGCCATAACTGATTGAGCTGCCCTTGGCGACGTTCCGAACCAGCGCGATGCGAGTTTTCCACGTCATCACCGGTTCCAGCGCGCTTTGGTGCTCCGGCAGCGGAGAGATTCCATACAACATGATTCCGGCGCGGACGATGTCGAACGTTCGCTGGCCGAACGCTAATGTGCCGGCGCTTTGGAGCGCATGCGCTTTGTAGTTACCGGGCACCCTGGCCCGAAACTGTTCCAGAATGGCATTGAACCTAACGAGTTGGTCGCGGGTGTAACCTGCGTCCTCATTCGAGACCGGCAGATGGGTCGATACGCTGTGAATATGAACATGTGGCAGCGAGGCAATTTTCTGAAACACCGCCAACGCCTCCGCTTCCGGCGCACCCATCCGTCCCATCCCGGTGTCGACTTTGAAATTGATGGATACATTGGCTTCGACCGCAAGCTGGTTGAAGTGCTCGGCCTCTTCCAGTGTCGAGATCGACGGAACGAATTTTCTCGTGACGATCTCCGGCCGCTCCTGCGGCAACGCTGGCCCCAGGATGATGATCGGATGAGGAACCGCTGCTCGAAGGGCGATCGCCTCCTCCAGATTGGCGACGCCGTACAGTTGCACATCGGAAGCGAGCGCGTTGGCCACTCCGATCATTCCATGGCCATAGGCATTCGCTTTCACGACGGCCAGAATTTCGGCCGAGCCAATCCTATCGCGAACGGCACGGGCATTTCGCCGCAGCGCCGCAGTGTCGATTTCTGCCCAGCACCGGAAAGAATCTGTGCTCATCATTTCGATGATGATTTGGCGGCTCTCGGCATGGTCACGTTTGCGTCGCGTAAATAAATCGGCTCCAGCGGCGGACGAACGAATCTGACCCGCCCCGCAGCGATCAAATCGCCCAGAACCTCGGCTGACGGATGCCTTTGCTCAACTCCTGGTCGAAACTGGGTCAACCCATCAAACGAGAACACGGGCAGATTAGTTCTTAGTTGACGAAGTTCTTCGCGCAACGCGCCCTCGGTCAGGAGCTGATAACCACCAACCACCACGCGGTTCTCGACCGTCGCAATAAAAAACGATTGGCGCCGGGCATCGCCGATGACTGCATATTTGCCCGGTGCGCCGTCGATTGCGCAAATGGATGGATAACCAAGCAGCTCTGCTGAATGCCCCGCGGCTGCGGCAAGCCCGATCCCGACGGAGATGGCGATTCTAACACCCGCATAGGATCCCGGTCCCAGCCCGATCACGATCTTGGTCGGTTTTCCGAACTCCTCAATCACCGATTTGAGGTGCTCGAAAAATTGTCCTGAATCCTTGCGATCGTTAGGCCAGGTGACAAAACGCCTCATGGAACTATCGTCGCCCTGCCACGCCAGACTCCCGCGTCCGGTTGAAAGCTCGAGCGCCAGGATGCTCATGAATATTCGATGACGCGCCGAACATCCGATTCAGTGCGGAATCGAATCCACCGCGCTTCTGCCGGGATCAAGTCAGCGAAACGGTCCGCCCATTCCAACACGCAAACACCGTTACCATATAGATAGTCGTCCAAACCGATGCGCATGAGTCTTTGCGGATCTTCCAATCGAAAGAGATCGAAATGATAAATAGGAAGACGGCCACCAGGGTACTCGTGAATGATCGTAAATGTGGGACTCGTAACCGCCGCGGTGGAATTGAGGCCAGCCACGAGCCCTTTAGTAAACTGGGTTTTTCCTGTCCCCAACTCGCCTTGCAGCGCCAGAATAGAACCGCCGGCGACGCCGTCAGCCATTCGCTTGCCGAACGCTTCCGTTTCGGCCGCACTATTGGAAATGAATGTAGCCACCTTTCAATTTCGAACCGCGAGTTGATGTTCGTGGAATCAGTGAACCAATATCGGTAAGGCGGGTTCCGGGAAATTTCTTGCGCCACTGCGACGGCAATCGCTTCGCGTCTCGACCTGATACCGTAAACAGCAATTCGTAATCTTCCCCGTCCGAAATTGCATTGTCGACGGTCGCTCCGGCGGAAAGCGGAAGCGCCACGGAGTTGATGATGAACCCAACCCTGCTCGCGGCGGCGAGTCGCGGCAGATCTGCCCCTAACCCATCGCTCAAATCTATCATCGCGTGAATGCGGAAATGCGCCGTTAGCCATCGTGATTCTTCGATTCGCGGAATGAAACGCAAGTGGCGGCCCCGAATTGAATTGCCTAACCGGCCGGTGACAAAAATGCGATCGCCTGGTCTGCCGCCGCGGCGAGATACCCACCGGTCCTTCTCAACCGTTCCAGTTACCGAAACTGAAATGGCTGCCGGTCCTGCAATCGAGCTCGTTTCGCCACCGACAATGCTGACGTTGAATTTGCAAGCGGCGCGATTCAGACCCCGATAAACCCCTGCAACCCAGCTTACTTCCATGTCCCTGTTCACGATCAGAGTAATCAACGCGAATTCCGGCACCGCTGACACTGCCGCAAAATCGCTCAGCGGACGCATCATCGCTTTCCAGCCGACCGCTTCCGGCGACGCGTTGCCTTCGAAATGAATGCCCCGCAC
Source organism: Chthoniobacterales bacterium (assembly GCA_045809745.1). Taxonomy (GTDB): domain Bacteria; phylum Verrucomicrobiota; class Verrucomicrobiia; order Chthoniobacterales; family UBA10450; genus DATFCK01. The sequence continues at coordinate 26,955 of JBJMXE010000095.1, forward strand.
CACGCAATCGGTTTTGAGCACGAGCAAGTCGCGCGGCGAATCTCCGCGCACGATTGCCGCATCGTCGCCGCTACCCGCGACTACTCGCCGGTCGGCGGGAAAGAGACTGATCAGCTTTGCCAGAAGCGCGTCCTCGCCGATCTGGCGCAATTTCATTGCTGGACCAGACCTGGAAACGCGAGCAGCACAAGAGTCACGGAATTGAACAGCGAATGCATCGTCATCGGCACCAGGATCGACCCGCTCCATTCGTAGGCCAGCGTGAAGCAGCAACCGAGCACGAACAGGGGAGCGAAGGAAGGCAGATGGTGATGCACCGCGGCAAATAGAATGGCGTTCACCAATAATCCAACCACCACGCCAAAATAGCGGCGGATCACGCCGTACAAAAAGAATCGAAACACTAATTCCTCCGCTACCGGAGCCACGCCGACGGCCAGGAGAATGATCATGGTCCGTTGTTGGATCGTTCGCGAGCCGCTGAACAACTCGACTACATCCTGGCGAGTGGAAGCCTCCCCGAATATGCGTTCAACCATCTTCTCCGCCAGAAATACGAGCGGGTAAGCCATCAGCAACAGAATCGCTCCGATCGCGGCGACTCGCACGATGCTGACTTTCGACAATCCGGCGAGCGTATCCAGATTAAATCCCCGAAATGCCAGGAACGCGCCCAGCACCAGAACAACCACCGCGGTTAGGATGAAGTTGTTGATCAGGTCCCAAGTATTCAGCTCGGTGGTATTACTCGCGCCGCCGTTAATCAGTCCAACCACCAGCAGCGACATCAGCAGTGCTGCCCCGATCGCTTCAGGAACGCCGAATGCCTTTGCGGGCGGATCCGCCACCGCGGGAGTTCGGACACTGATTTGCCGGATCAGCGCCACGTAAACGTACAGCCCTAAAACGAACCAGACGATGGTTGCCAGCGACGCGACGAGCGATGCCACGGTCGGAGACTAAACCGGACCGCGCTTAAGGCGCGTAATAGCCCGGAAGATAGTAGGCGTGTCCGCTCTCGAGTTGCGGCACCAGTTGTTTCGGAAGCTCCAATTGCAGTTTGGTACCAGGCCCCTGACCGAACGCGCGAAATACGCGGCTCAAACTAAATGGAGGTCCGTACTTAACGATCGTCGCGTTTGGCACGCCGCCGAGTTCCCGAGCTTTGCTAAATGCATCCTCCAACTGACCTAACCCGTCGATGAGCTTGTTGTTAAGCGCGTCCCGGCCGGAAAAGATCCGACCATCAGCGATGCCGTTTCGAAGGCGATCGGCCGGAATGTTCCGCTCCTTGGCAACGATTCCGAGGAATTTATCGTAAGTCTTCATCACGAAATCCTGGATCAACGCCTTCTCCTCCGGGGTCATCGGCCGGGCGCCGTTTAGGATATCTTTGAACTGGCCGCTTTTGAACACGACCGATGCGAGCCCAATCTTATTAAAAAGCTGCTCATAGTTCAGCGTCTGGATGATGACGCCAATGCTTCCGGTGATGGTAGTCTCGTTAGCCATCAGATACTTCCCGCCGCATGAAATGTAATACCCGCCCGAGGCCGCGAGCGTGTCCATATAAACGACCACGGGCTTGCGTGCCCGGGTTTGAGTCACGGCAGTGTAGATCTGATCGGATGCGGTCACTTCGCCCCCCGGCGAATCAATTTCCAATACGACCGCCTTAACCCGATTGTCCTCACGAGCCTGCCGAAGCGCAGCCCGTAAATCGTCCACCATCGAGTCTCCAACGCTGCCCGGGATATTGGAGCTGATAAGACCGCGCAGAGTGATCAGTGCGACGCGATCGGACGTGCCGGTTCGGCCACGTTCGACCACAACCTCGCGGAACCGCGCCAGCGGCTCCTGATCGGCCATTCCGCCGACGCCGCGCCTGAAAATGGCAACGGTTAGGACGAAATTGACGAACAAGCTGGCGCAAAGGGCGACAAACAGGAACAGGGTTAGACAACCGAATTTGCGATCCGCCATGGCCGGCCACCAAGCTGGAGGAGAACGGTGGGGGGCACAAGCGGATTTCGAGGGTAACCGGCAGGCGCCTGAGCCACGTGAGCCCGGCAGGCGGCAGCGATTCGGGTCTCCGATCCTTCTTACGTTCTTCCGGAAAAA
>JBJMXE010000096.1:0-10025 GCA_045809745.1 Chthoniobacterales bacterium
GGCACGATTATTTGCAGCATTGTGCCCCGGCTATTTTTCGCTCCGGCCGGGCCGCCTCTGGAAGAATCGCAAAAGGCAGTGCAACGTTTTCACGGCCAGACCTGGGCCCAGCGAGTCAGCCATGAACTTTCGGTTCCGCTTGAGCGCAGCTTTGCCTTTCTCAAGCAGCAAGAGCTCACGCTCGCCGATCTGTTAAAGCAGATTCCCATTCCAAACCGGCCCTACGCTTTGGTCCCGCCGCCCTTGCCTCCGTACTTTTGTTCAGTGGATCGGGAGCGACGAGCCCGAATGGTCGAACAATGCGTGCGACCAGGACGACTCCAGACCAGGGTTAAAAACGGCTGGGCGAAATTGTTTACTCCGCCACCCCCCCCAACCTATGTGCCGACTGCGGCGTTCGTCGCTAAAATGCAAAAGGCCGTGGCCGATCGATTTCGGTACACCGGGATCTGCGTGGATAAACTTCGGGCTCGTGGTGGCAAGATCGTGTTCGTTAGGTTTCCGATGACCGGTGAGTTGAAGAAATTGGAGGACCAACAAACGCCGCGAACTCAAACCTGGGACCCCTTGATCCAGCAGACCCACGTGCCCGGTATTTATTTTGAAGATTACCCCGACCTGGCTTCATTTGACTGTCCTGAATGGTCACACTTATCAGCGGGTGACTCAGTCGAATTCACCAAACGCCTGGTGCCGCACCTGCGTCAGGCGCTGCAGATCAGCAGTGTCGCGGCCAAATAAGCGTCCGCGCCTTTGTCTTTGGTCGCGGCGATTGACCGAAGCGCCGCTACCAACTGCACCGCGTCACGGATCCACCCGACCGGGCACGACGTTAAGCACGGCGAAATTCATCCCCGTGGCCAACACCGCGGGGGGATCAATTCTAGAACGCTAGACTTTCCTGCTTGGGAGCCGCAGCGGTCGCGGTGACGCCGGCAAACTTCTTCACGAGGTCATCCAGCTTCGCGACGTAGTAATCGATGTTCTCGTCGCGATTTTGTGGATCAAAATCACTGGCTAGCTTGGCCGCCTCGTAGGCTGCCACCTTTTTTGGCGTGCTCTTAATATAATAGCTGACTTGATCCCCGGGCTTGTAATTGCGCCCACTGGCCAGTGCAAGTTCGTAGGCAGCGGCCCGGTTGCGTGCCGAGCCAGCGATTTTCTGGCGATATTTCTCCAGCGAATCCTGCAGCGTGTCCGTCTTCATCAACATCTCGATCTGCCATTCGCGATCACGAATTTTACGCTCGAAATCATCGCGGAGCTCACTGATCCGCTCCGCCTTTTCTTCCATGATGAGTTTGATCATTTCTTCAAGGAACACCCGTTGGAATTTCTCGAGACCGCGCGACTTCAACGCTCCCCCTTTGATCACCACTTCACCATTTTTGGTTAGCAGCGCGTAATTCTTCGCCTTGTAGCTGAACATGGCTTCGAACTGTTCATCGAATTCCACGTCGATCCCCGGGGGCAACTCTTTCGCTAACCCGCTCTGCAGGTCTGCCAGCGTTGTAGCCGGGGTCGCTGAACCCGGTGCCTTCCTGGATGTTTTTTTTGGTTTATGACCGCCGGCCGCGCCAGCTCCCGGCGGCGGCACAAAATAAATGCCATCCGTATCGACTTCGATCACCTTTGCACCCTGACTGTTCAACCAGTCGATCATCTTTTTCAGGAGATCGCGCCCGATTTGAGTCACTCGCGCAGCGGCATCGAAATCGGCAAAGTGTCCCTGCGCGAAACCGAGGTAGCCGTAAAAGCTGTTGATCAAGATTTTGAATGTGTTCTGCAACGCATGAAAATACCGCTGCCTGGCCGCATCCTCTTCGGCGCGCATCTGCGCCTTGGTCTCCAATCGAAACGTCCGAAGGTCGGTCAGTAAATGCCGGAAAATCTGGAGCTGATCCGTCGCCGGGAAGCAATCGAACTGTAGCATGATCGACGGGTAGAGAGATGCGATGTCGCAGTGCCAGACATCGCGCGCTACTCCGGTGAAGAAGATGTCGGTGTAGCCGCCCTCGAATGCCTGCGGGATCGGTAACTCCGGGATCGAATGTCGCTGCCGGAAATATTCCCGCAGGAACAAGGCGTTGATTCGGGTGGCGTTTCCGCGAACGATCACATCCTGATAATTGTAGGGAAAGATCTGCGCCTGGATGAAATAACTCGGACTCAGCAGATCGGACATTGCCCGGGTCTCACGGACCGCACATAAGGCTCGTTGCCGGAAACGATCGTCGTTAGCCAGATAAGCGCGATGCAATTCCTTGCCCGCCAATCCGGAAAACTCTTCGCTCTGGCATAGTCCGAAATGACGCGCAACATCGACCCGCTCGAACCCGGTTAGGGTTCGCATGCCGACGTCGTAAAATTGCGCCAACAAAAACGTGTCGACGAAGTGCCGGCCATCGAGCGCGAACTTCGGATAGTCAATAGTCTTTTCCGCGATCTGAAGTCGCGACGGTCGGGAGCGTAAGAATCCGCCGCTGCGTCCCCAATCAAGTTTCGTCTTCAGTTTTCTGGCGCGCGCGACGACCAGCGGAAGATCGACGCGAAACAGGTCGTGACCTTCAATCACGTCCGGATCGCGATCTTTGATGAGACTCGTCAAACGGCGAATGGCGGCGCGTTCGGACTCTTCAGCATCAGCCGGATCAACCACGATGAGCTCTTCCCAGCCGGTATTATCCGACATGGCTATGCTGATAATGTGTTCGACGTCGCCTTCGACCGTCGCCAGGACCTCGAGCTGCATCCGCTTCAGCTCTTCAAACGGCAGATTCTTGAACAACGTTCGGCCGGTGGCCGTGAGGTAGTGTTGTACCGGATCGGTGAAAGCGAAATACGATCGGCCGGAGTTCTTCAGCGCGTTACGCAATGCGATCAGCTCTTTCCAGCTGTCGACCGTGATCATCCAGCTGTACCTGAGGTCGCCAACGAGTTTGTCCGCCTCGATGCCAAGATCGGCGACATCGCTGTCCGCCCACACGAACGGATGAAACGGTTCAACATCAGTCGCCGTCTTTCCATTCGCTTCGCGCCGATGCACCCGAACGGTACCCGTTTCGCCCATTTCTACGGCCACAATGCGTGACGTTGGATCGGCGCCGAATAGCAGCGTGTTCTTTTCAAATTCCATTGGCCTGTTCTTAATATTTACTCGGATTTGCCGGATGCACCAAAGGCCGGAGGCGGAGCGAATGTGTGCGCCACTAAGAACGACGACCTGAAAAATTGTCTGCCTGAGCCGGTGATGTGCGGATATAAGTCCGCTATGAACACGTGCCGCCTCGTCACACTATCGCTCGCAATCGCTTCCGCGGTTAATGTCCTGGCGCAGCAACCCGCGATTCAACAATCAGTCGAGAGTGAATTGCCTTCCTGTCTCTCAATTTACAAAGATATCCACTCCCATCCGGAACTCTCCGGCCGTGAGGAGCACACGTCAGCGCTAGCAGCGAAAGAGCTCCGCGCCGCTGGCTGCGAGGTGACTGAGAATTTCGGCACCTATGACAAGCCGAACCTGAAATGTTACGGGGTCGTGGGCGTGATGAAGAACGGGAACGGGCCAACTGTCCTGATCCGCACCGACATGGACGCGTTACCCGTCCAGGAACAAACCGGCGCGCCTTACGCCAGTAAGGTTACGGGAATCAACCCGGACGGGAAAGAAGTGCCCGTTATGCATGCCTGCGGACACGACATTCATATGTCCTCGTTTATCGGCACCGCGCGCACTTTGCAAAAGGTGAAGGACCAATGGTCGGGTACGGTATTGTTCATCGGTCAACCGGCGGAGGAGATGATCGGGGGCGCCCGGGCCATGCTCAAAGCCGGCCTCTACAATCGATTCGGCAAACCTAACTACGCCCTCGGTTTTCACGACGATGCCGACATCGAAATTGGCAAGATTGGAGTCACGGAAGGTTACTGTTACGCAAATGTCGATTCGGTTGACGTGACCGTGAAAGGGGTCGGCGGCCACGGGGCGTATCCGCACAAAACAAAGGATCCGATTGTGCTGTCGGCTCAGATGATCAATGCCTGGCAGACGATTGCTTCGCGCGAGAATAACCCGCTCGATCCAATCGTGGTAACGGTCGGATCCATTCACGGCGGCACCAAACACAACATAATTCCGGATGAAGTGAAGATGCAGATCACGGTCCGGACCTATAAGGCTGAAGTTAGGCAGCGCGTTCTTGCCGCGATCGATCAAATCGCCAAAGGCACCGCGGTGGCGGCCGGATTTCCGGCAGATCGGATGCCCGAGGTCACCGTGCTGAAGGAAGAAGCTGTGCCAGCGACTTACAACAACCCGGATTTAACCAAACGCATCACTGCAGCATTGAAAGCCGCAATTGGAAACGACAACGTGATCCAGAAGGATCCGACCATGGGCGGCGAAGATTTCTCGGAATACAGCCTGCCGGATCACTCCATCCCCGCGTTCATGTTTAATGTCGGCGCCGTCGATCCGGCGAAGCTTGCGGAGTCCAAAAAAAATGGCACGCCGCTACCGTCGCTCCACTCCAGCAAATTCCTGCCGGTTGCCGAACCGACGATTCGCACCGCGATCGTGGGTATGTCCAGCTCCGTGCTGGAATTGCTGAAGAAATAGCCGCGCCGCGCAGTTGTAGCCGGGGGCGGTGACCCCGGCTGGCCCGTTCATCGCAAATGCATAAACACCTTCGCCGGCTTGACCGCGTGTGGGTCGCGCAACCAATTTACTTCGTCACAACTTGCACACATCGATAAAAAAAAGCCTTATGTGAATTAGCGGTTGCCGTACTGCGAGAAGAGTGGCAGCGCGCGCGACGCTGCCATGGTTGGGCAATCGGTCGTTACGTGATTTGCCTGATCATGTTCATTTCTTTTGCGCAGCAGACTTCGATGCAAAGCCGCGTACGCGAAAATCCTGTACGCGCCGGGTTGGTGACAAATGCAGAAGATTGGGCGGCACCAAGGCGAGATTGAACAGCTGCAAATGTGATCGGACCAGCCGGGGTCACCGCCCCCGGCTACAACGCGCATGATTCCGCCGCGCTTACCCCCTCACTTCACGCGGATATTCTTCCGAAGATACGTCGGCACATCTAAATCCTGGCCTTCAACGATTGTTGGCTCACTTTTCTCGAAACGTCCCCGGCTAACCGGTTCGAACTGCATCACCTCCTGCTTGGCCTGCACCTTTTCCGGCTTTGGCTCTTTCACCAACACCGGCTTCTTTCTCGGCACAATCAATCGTGGCTGAGGTTCGGCGCGCGCCATCTCGGTTTTGAAATGCGTCGCCACAGGTACCACTACCGGGGGCGGCAGCTCAACCGGCTCGGGCTCCGGTTCTTGGAACGAAATTAAATCCGGTGCCGGAAGTTCTTGTTCCGCCAAGACCGGTTCGTTCTCTACTTCGGGTTCGAATTCCGGTCTCACTTCGGCCTCAATTTCGACTTCCGGCTCCGGCTCGTGTTCAACCACAACCGGCGCGTCTTCGGCAGCGGGTGGCGTAAACACATGGATTGGCTCGTGGTGAACGGAAGGCGCCGGCGATGGTGCCGGAGTCGTCGCAGCCGGCAGCGAAATTTCCTTTTCCGATTTCGCGTCTTCAGAAGCGGATTCCTCGTCGCCGGCGAGGGAACTGATGATCGTGACACTGAGCCGATTGCCCATCCGACCGTCCACCCCCGTGCCAAACAGGATCTGAGTGTGATCACGAACGTGACGGCCGAGTTCCTGCATCAGGATCTCTACTTCTGACAAAGTCATTCCGGGGCCGCCGGCAACCTGCACCAGCACATGTTCGGCATCGGCTAACAAGCGGCCACGATCCATTAGGGGATTCTTCAATGCCTGGTTCAGCGCGTCGTGCGCGCGATTGTCTGAATCGGATTCGCCAAATCCGAACAGGCACCGACCGTTAGGGCTCCGCAACGCCGCCAATAAATCGTCGAACCCAATTCGAATAATTCCCGGCCGTTGAATGACATTGATGATAGACCTTACGCTCTGACTGATGGTGATGTCTGCGACCGCAAAAGCCTGATGAATTCCTGCTTTAGGCGACACCAGATCGCCCATCCGATCGTTCTCGAAGCAAATCACTGCGTTAGCCACCCCGTTCAGTCGGGCCAGAGCCTGCTGCGCCTGCTGGGTGCGCCGTTTCCCTTCGAAACCAAAGGGTAACGTGGCGAATACGATCACGAGCGCGCCGGACTCACGCGCCAGCTGCGCCACAAAGGGCCCTGCGCCCGAACCGGTGCCGCCGCCGAGCCCGAGGCAGACAAAGATCATCCTTGCATCGGTCAGGCACTGACGAATCTCGTCGGCTGAATCAACCGCCGCTTCATAGCCCATTTCCGGGTCGCCGCCGGTGCCCAGGCCGCGGGTGACGGTTCGGCCGAGCTGCACCTTGTGCGCCGCCACCGAGCTGGTGAGGGATTGCACATCGGTGTTAATCGCGATGAGATCGGATTTATCCAGTCCGTCCAGCACAATACGATCGAGCGCATTGCAGCCGGCGCCGCCGACACCGATGACTTTGATGGGGATGAGTTCATCCTCTCGCTCGGGCAATGTGTAGTTATGGCTGAGTTGGATCATTGGTTAGGCTCCTGCTATACCACCTGGTTTTGCCACCGTGGTGGTTTTCGTTTTGAGACCAGCGGCCCGATAAGGCAACTGACAACGATTTATCGCTCGTTAGGTTCATCGGATTCCACTGAACAACCGGCTAAAGAGTTTCCCGAAACCGCGGCCACGCGGTCGATCGGCCTGCACCGCTTGCGCGTACTTGATCAGGCCGATAGCAGTGGAGAATTGCGGATTTTCGAAGGCCGAGGTCAGGCCGGACATTGTCTGAGCGTGCGCCACGTGAGCCGGCATTTCGAAAATATCCTGCGCCATGTTGTCAATGCCGTTCAGCAGGCTGCACCCACCAGTAATGAAGATGCCGGAGCCGATGAAATTGATGAATGATTCTTCGTCCAGCGTCCGTTTCAGCAAATCGAACACCTCCCGCATCCGCAGGTGAATAATTGTGTTCAGCGTTTCCCGCTCGACTTCTTTCCCGGCAAATCCGGAGTCGTCCTTCAGCAGGATCGTCTCGCCCGGAAGACAGTTTCCAAGAGTGACGCTGCCCTCCTCCAGCTTGAGCTTTTCGGCCCGGGCCATCGGAATTCGGAGGCCCATGGAGATGTCGTTAGTGATATGGTCGCCCCCGACCGCTAATACGCCGCTCTGTTTCACCGCGCCGTCCACATAAACGATGTAATCGGTGGTGCCGCCGCCGATATCGATGACCAGCGCGCCGAGATCCTTTTGGTGTTTCGTGAGCACCACTTGCGCGGAAGCGAGCGGGCCAAACACGACATCTTCGACCTCCAGCGGCAGCTCCTTGACGCAGCGAATGGTATTCTGAATACGCGTCCGCATACCGTGAATGATGTGAAAATCGGCTTCCAACTTCTGGCCTAACATCCCGATTGGATTCAACACGCCATCCTGTCCGTCGACATGATAATGTTGAATGATCGAATGGAGGAATGCGTTCTGCGCCGGAATGCTGACTTCCCGCGCGTTTACCTTCACGTCTTCTATGTCCTGTTCGTCGATCTCGTCCCGATCGTCGGGCAAAAGAACGCAGCCGCGGTTATTAAAGCTCTGGATGTGCGCGCCGGCCACGGCGACATAAACGCTGCGAATCATCACGTCGCTTTTTTGTTCAGCGTCGACTACGGCTTCATGCACACATTTCATCGCCGTTTCGAAATCGACGATCTCTCCTTTGCGAACACCGCGGGACGGTGCCTGCCCTACTCCCAGGAGCTTGATCGTCCCATCAGGCCGACCTTCTCCGACAACCACACAGATTTTCGATGTGCCTATCTCAAGGCCGACCATCAAATCGTTACTCGCCATTACGTTTTCTCTTTCCTTTCTCGACTGGAATTGCGCGTTTAATTGAGGGTGAAGAATTGGAATGCGACTTCGCTGACGATTCCGGTGCCGGCTTCTGCGGCTTGACCGGTATTGCTTTCATGACCAGCGGCTGCTCCATCGGATCGATCGTATCGTTGATCACTTCGGTCGGCGGTTTGGCAAACGTCACCGGGATGTTGCGCTGCACGAGCAGATTCACTGTCGCCAGTTCCTGCTTCGAATCGTCGCAGTAAACAAGGAACTGCTCGAGCCGTTTGAGTTGAACATCGAGCTGATCGAAGCCGAAGCTCACCTGGGTGTGATTTTTATCGGTAACGAGCAGGCAATAGCCTTTCGACACATCGATTTGCCGAATCTGGAAGCGGGTTTGCATGAAGCTTCCCGCGCTCTGACGCAACAATTCCAGCGCTGCGTTCGCTTCGACGGATTCCACGGTTTTTCCCGGCTGCAGCGGTTCGCTATTGCATCCGGAAATCAGCGGCAGACCGAGATATTCGGGCAACAACTTCTTTTCTTTCATCAACACACCTCTGGCATCCACCAGAAAAGCTGCGTCGGACGCAAATGGATCGGCCACATCCTTTTCACGGCTGATCCATGCGATCGGTTTCCGCTCGACGATTTTGATATCGATCTCGCCCGGTAATTTTCGGATGACCTGCACTTCGTCCACTTGCGGGAGGTCCTGAATCCGATCGCGAACCTCCGCCAGGTTCACTTGGAAGGCGTTTTCTCCTTCGCGCAGATTCGCGACCTTCAAGATCTGGTCTCGCTGCAAAGCGCCGTCCGTCTGAACGGCGATTGTTTTCAACTGGTAATCCGGATTTTCAAAGAAAAAACGGCGCGCACCTTCCCGGATGCCGAAATAAAGGCCGACACCCAGAGCAATCACCAGCGCGATTTTCGACAGCCAGACCACGATGCGGCGATTGCGGTGTTGATTGGCGCTGCGCGAACGCACTTTAACGTCCAGCAAATGTTGCTGCCGCCGCTGACGCTGATTTGAGATCCGCTGATTGCGCGGACGGGTGCGCCGCGGAGCCGTTCTCATTTAGCTGCGCCTCCAGTTCGCTTTTGCGACAGTTCAATGATCCGGAAACAGAGATCGGTATAGCTGATGCCCGCGGCCGCGGCGGCCTCCGGTAATAAGCTAGCCTCAGTCATTCCCGGGATGGTGTTCGCTTCCAGAACGAAAAGGCCGCCGTCGTTAGCCAAGAGCACGTCCACTCTCGAATAAACTTCGAGACCAAGCGCGCGATGAGCTCGGAGCGCTAATTGCTGGATCTCAGTTGTCTTTGCTGGATCGAGGGCGGCCGGGCAGACGTGCTGAGCGCTACCTCCGGCAGCCGGATTCAAAAATGGATATTTGTTGGTGTAATCGTAGAACCCGCCTTTCGGAATGATCTCGATGATCGGCAGCGCTTGCTCTCCCAGAATCCCGACGGTCAGCTCGCGGCCGGGCACGAATTGTTCGACCAGAATATCCTGGCCGAAGCGCGACAGGTCGGCCATTGCCGCGGCAATCTGATCGTCGCTCTTAATAATATGTACGCCGACGGTGGATCCTTCCCTTGGCGGCTTCAGAACAATGGGCAGCGGAAGCGCCGGCTTAATCCCTGGCTTGACCACTTCCCAGTCCGGAGTCGAAACCTTTGCCCGTTGGAACAATGCCTTAGACTGGATCTTATCGAACGCGACTTCACTGCCGTGCACGCCTTCACCGGTGTAGGCAACGCCACGGTCTTCCAGGATTCGCTGGATTCGGCCGTCCTCGCCGAACGTGCCGTGAATGGTCAGGAACGCGAGATCCACCTGGTCCGGTAGCCGGAAGTCTGCGCCCCGAACGTCAACATCCGTCACTTGCGCTCCTAACGATCGCAGCGCCTTGGACACTCCGGCCCCGGTGGCAAGCGAGACGTCCCGCTCCGAGCCCGGACCGCCCATCAACACAGCAATGCGCTTTCCGGTTAGGCTGCTCATACGTCCTGACCTACGATCTGAACCTCTGTTTCCAATTCGATTCCCCGTTTCTCGCGAGCGGTGGCTTTGATCTGTTCGATCAACTGCAAAACTTCCGATGCGGTCGCACCACC
>JBJMXE010000097.1:0-12513 GCA_045809745.1 Chthoniobacterales bacterium
GTAAGATTACGAAGGATATTTTTTCGTTTCCGGGCGGACGCCGATTTCATTTCACCGAGCCGAGCGGTAACGAGTGCGCGGTGTGGTCAGAAGAAAAGGGATAAACGCTGAAGGTTCGACCGCCGCTGGAACTGAACTCTTGTAGGGGACGCTAACAGCGTGCCCGTCAGTAGAAATCGACCAGTGGCATCGGCATCCTGCCAATGCGTCATGGGCTGCAAACCCATGCTACGTCGGGGAGAGCGGCGGTCGTTAGACCGCCGCTCTCATCAGGCGAATTCCGTGGAACTGTTACTGCGACTTCTTTGTCTCCTTCTTGGTTTCGTCCCCTTTGGCTGAACGCGCGCCTTGCTTGATCGCTTCGGCTTCGGTCATGTATTTACCCTTCTTTGTCTTGCCGTAATAGCGTGACCCTTCCTTGTGATACACCTTCGTCTCGCTGTTCACCCAGACGAGGCCGTGTCCGCCACCTGGTTCGGGCGCGGTTTTCGCAACCGTCTCCGACCCTTTTGCTCCAGCTGCACTGGCCCCGGCAGCGCCGGCTCCAGCCGCAGTTGAACCGGCTGCGGGCGATGAACTGCTCTTCGACTTAAACAAGCTGCCAAACGGATTTTTCGATGCGGGCGACGCCGAAGGCGAGGCACTCATGGCCGGCGATGCTTCCGCCGTAGCTTTTGATTTTTTTGTCCGTTTCGACGCTGGCGAAGCTGAAGCTGATGCGGATCCGGATGCGTCGGTCGCAGGTGACGCCGACTCCGTAGTCTTTGCTTTGCGACCGCGCTTCTTAGCTTCAGGCGAAGCCGAAGCCTCAGCGGCCGGAGACGCTGCCGGCGATTCCGAAGCGGTGGCATCGGCTTTCTTGTGCGATTTGTGTTTGGCGGGCGAAGCCGACGCCTCAGCTGCCGGTGACGGCGATTCAGTTTGGGCGGTGGCTACGCTGACCCCGAATGTTCCGATAGCTAACAGAAGGACGAGTAGTTTTGGGTGCATGACCCGGAGCCTAACCAGAAGTAAGGGTCGGCAGGAAGAAGAAAAGGGTGGCGATTCTGGCAAAGAGAAGACGAGGATCAGAGGCGGCACGGAGTTCACAGGCCGGATCGGAGAGGTTAGAGAGTGGCATCGGTGGCCCGCCGATGTTTAAACCCACATCCGCCGGCGGCGGATGCCACAAGTCTGAGCAAACGCTGAACCGGTGATCGCGAACGATTCGCAAATCGAACGGCTACAGGCAGGTGCCGAGCGGGCGCGGCTCAGTTACAGCAGGCGGGGCTGGGCCGGTAGTCCATGGCCCCTCTATATATAGAGGGCTGTGGGGAATCCTGAGCGCCGATATGATTCGCCATAAAGGTCACAGCCTACGGCTGAAGGTTCGGGAAGCTGCCAGTTTCTCCTACAACCAAGGTCCCACTGCGCAAGGCTCCAAAACTGGATTATTACCCAGTTGGTGAAGTTACTACCGGGAATCAGGAGATTTAATGATGGTTGCGGTTTGAGCCGCCTGTCATCGTAACGTCGGCAACGCATTCAACCAGAAAGGCTAACTATGTCATTACTCGATTCAGTACTTGGTGGATTAAGCGGAAAACAAGACGGCCAGCCGGAGGCAAGCCCAATGGTCGCAATTATCAGCACTCTGCTCACCCAAAGTGGCGGCTTGCAAGGACTGATGAACAAATTCTCGCAGGCGGGCCTTGGCCAGGTGTTTTCATCCTGGGTAAGCACAGGACCAAACCCGCCCGTTTCCGGCAGTCAGATACAACAGGTGCTCGGTTCGGATCAGCTCCGGGCGCTTGCGTCGCAACTTGGAATCGACCCGGCGAAGGCCTCCGAAATGCTCGCCCAACATCTGCCTAACGTTGTCGATCGATTGACACCCACTGGAGCTATTGATCCAAACGCCCACGGGCAGGAAGGCTTGGCTGCCCTGATACCGTCGCTGCTGCAACAATTCACATCAGGAGGAAGCGCTCAGCCTCAGCGGCCTGTCTGAGATTCGGACCTCGAACCACAACCTCGTTAACGAAACCGCAAAACCAACCACTAAAAAGAAAGAAAAGTTATGGGATTATTTAACAATCTAATGTCGAAAATCTTTAGCCACGCGCCCACCGTGGCGGCGGCTACCGCACCTGCAGCAGGCGGCGGTGCTCCTATGCCTGGCGCGGCACCCGCAGCGGGAGGCACAAGCGCAGCCACGGCCACTGCCACAGTAGCTGCTCCGCCCCAACCGGTTGTCGATGTTGCCGCTGTTCTCGACGGTTTGGCAGCGAAGAACTCAGAGAAGCTCGATTGGAAACGGTCAATCGTAGACTTGATGAAGCTCGTCGGAATGGACAGCAGTCTAGGCGCTCGCAAGGAACTCGCCAAGGATCTGCATTATTCCGGCGATATGAACGATTCCGCCGCGATGAACGTTTGGCTGCACAAAGAAGTGCTGCGAAAGCTGTCCGAGAACGGTGGGAAAGTACCGCAGGATCTGCTGAAGTAGCGTCACCAACATTTCAGGGACAGCGCGACAACTGCCTGGATCTGATCAAGAGACGTTAGAAGCGGCGGCGCCGCACTGCAGGTCCGTCTCGCAGCTTCTGGATTGTGGCACGGCAGCGCTCGCCCGCGCCTGACAACCGCGTCTTCCCACCGAAGCGGATGTCAGCATCACGCACGCTCACCCTGCCTTGTCATGTCGAGCGAAAGTCGAGACATCTCTCGCGTTCGTGAGCGGACCGAGGAATTCACGGTGCGAGCACGGATGGTGTCTGACACAGACGCCCTACAATTAAATGTTTGCGAAGCGCTCAATCAATTTGCGTAGATGTGAGCGATGGCAACGCGATTCGTCGGAGCAGAAGCAACCAACGCTGATGGGTGTTCGCCGAGCGACTTCGGCTAACAAGTGGAGAGTTTGCCGCGCCTCCGAATCACCTAAAACCTCGCGTTCGTACTTCTCGAAAAAGGTGCCACGAACCGCCGCATCATTGATGTCGCGTTGTTTGATCCACCGCAACAGGTCGCGACTGGGAGCGACGCTCGGAAGCCAAACGTCGAAGTAACCATCGCTCTTCCAACGCGATTTCGGAACGCCGCGCGGTGGAAGGCGCGTTGCCCCAATTCGAAGACCCGCGCCCGGCTTAGCGGGTCGGCCGATTTGGAATGTCGAGAGCTTTAGCTTCGGCATTCTTAGTTATCCGATCGGCGCGTGACCAGCGATTTGCTCAGGATATCGTCTCCGTCCCGAACTTGCAGCCCACGGCTGGCAGGCACAAAAATACAGAAATCATTTCCCATCCTCCGGCGGAAGGATCCTGCCGTATGCGGTCGTTTTGCCCTGCATCTCAAAAAAATTGTAGGCGGCCAGACCGACCTCAGCGATGGCCTGTTCGGCGGCACGATGGTCGCGGACCCAGGCTGTCATTACGCTGATGGCAAAGGGGCGGTTAGGCGCGAATAAGATTCCTGAATCGGTCCGCACACCGTCCAGATCTCCTGGCTTATCGGCAACCTGAACTCCGTCCGGCAGCAATGTTGAAAGATAACTGCTCTTCTTCAGCGTAGACAGTTGAGCAATGAAGGCCGCGGTCGCTTCCTTGTTCAAGACCTTGCCTTTGTGGACGGCGTCAAGTAAAAGCACCATTTCGTGCGGAGTTGAGACGTTTTCATCCCCTCGCCTTGCTGCTGCCAGATCGATCATTTTGCGACGCAGCTTGGTGTTAGTTAGGCCGAGGCCATTTAACATCGCATTTACGTTATCTTTGCCGACCCGATCGTAGAGTAGATTTGTCGCGGCGTTGTCGCTGACGGTCACCATGAACTGCGCGAGATCCCGATTGGTTATCCGTGACACATTTGGAGTGAGACCCGCCATGATCTGGCTGTCTTCGATCAGATCCTTTGGATTAAAGGTGTAACTATCGTCGAGTTTCGCTTTGCCGTTAGCGCCGCTTCGCCCGTCCTGGTCCTGACGATAGAGCTCAAGAAGAATCGCCAGCTTAATTGAGCTGGCAGTCGGAAATATCTGGTCGGCATTTCGCGTGAGGGTCCGGCCGTCAGTTAGATCAAGGACCGCCACTCCCATCACCCCGTCGAGAGCCGTGCCGATCTGATCCACTTCGCCTTCGAGCTTTTTCCACCGCTGTTCTACTCCACTCGTGGCCTGTTTTGTTTGCCCGAAATGGCTCGGACCCGAAACCAGAATAAGGCTCAGCAGGCCCAACCGAAAGATTTTCGGTATGCGGTCGCGACGCTCGGATATTCGCACAGAGATGCCATATCAGATCGGCCGCCGTTCGTCAGCTCCGATGTGCTTCCTGGCGCTAAAGGCGGCGTTTACGTGTCGGTCTTTTCGTCGATATCGGCGCGACGCAGTAAATAATCGAGGCCGCCGACCCGATACCAGCGATAGCCATAGCCTTCGATCACGATGCGGTGTTTGCCCGAATCGTTTGCCTTACTGTGATCTTCGGTGAGCAGGTTAACGAGCAGATTACCGTGTTCGCCCTTTATCCCGGGATCGATAACCACCTCACGCGGCTCCTTGTGCAGATTGTGCAAGATCAGAACGGAATTGTTACGCCAGTCATAACGGATCGCGAGAACAGCGGGATCGGGCACGTTAAGCACGGCAAAATCTCCCCATCCGATTTCCGGAACTTCCTTGCGCATCCGGATGATGCGTTCGGTCCAATTCAGCATGGATTCGGGATGCCGTCGCTGGACAGCGGCGTTGACGTGCTGGTAACCGTAAGGCCCCTTTCCGATCGCCTTAGCATGCGGCTTCGGATTTTTGCTGAAGCCGGCGTTCGGTTCATCAGACCATTGCATTGGCGTCCGCGCGCAATTCCTCTCCGGCAAGTTCAGGTCGTCGCCCATGCCAAGTTCGTCGCCGTAGCGGATCACCGGTGTTCCGGGTAACGTGAACATCAGACTGTAAGCCAGCTCGAGTCGCCGTTGATCGCCACCTAACATTGGCGCTAACCGGCGTCGGATCCCGCGATCGTACAACTGCATGTCCTTGTCCGGACCGAACGCCTTGAACACTTTTTGCCTTTGTTTCTCCTGAAGCCGACCCAGATCCAACTCGTCATGATTTCGCAGGAACATTCCCCATTGCGCCGTTGCCGGCCGCGGCTTTGTGGCGTTCAAAGCTTTGACCAGCGGGCGCGAATCGGCCGCAGCCAATGCATAGAACAGGTTTTGATTTACCTGAAAGTTGAACATCATGTGCATCCGCTCGCCGTCATCACCGAAATAATCGAGATCGGTGTCCGGCAATACGTTTGCCTCGGCCAGAACAATGCAATCCCCCTTCCGCCACTGAAGGAATTCGCGAAACGACCGGAGCATGTCGAACTGCTGCTTCGGCTTCCGCACATCAGCGCCTTTTGTAGAAATGATGAATGGCACTGCATCCATTCGGAATCCGGACACGCCTTGTTGAATCCAGAAGCCCATGATCTTCAAGATTTCGGCCTGCACTGCCGGGTTTGAGGTGTTCAGGTCCGGCTGGAAATCGTAAAATCGATGGAAGTACCAGGCCTTCGCGTCCCGATCATAATTCCAGGTCGACTTCTGGACGCCCGGAAACACCATGCCTTCGTTAACGGTGCTGGGTTTCTTCTTCGACCAAACGTACCATTCACGATATTTCGATTTGGGATCCGATCGCGCGTCCTTAAACCAGGGATGTTCATTCGAAGTGTGGTTCACCACCAGATCAATCAACACCCGAATCCCCCGCTGCTTGGCGGCATGCGTAAACTCGACGAAATCGCCTAACGTCCCGTAACGCGGGTCCACATTATAGTAATCAGCCACATCATAGCCATCGTCGCGGCAGGGCGAGGTTTGGAAGGGCACCAGCCAGATCGCGGTGATTCCGAGGCCATGGAGATAATCGAGCCTGCGCATTAACCCCTGAAAATCGCCGACGCCGTCGCCATTCGCATCCACGTAAGTGCCGACGGAGAGACAGTAGACGACAGCGTTTTTGTACCAGAGATCGTTGATCATAGTCGTTCAGACGTGCATCGCTGATGTTTCATTCGTCAGGACAGTGGGTGAAGATGAACGCCCACGCTGAACGTTCAACCCGGCAATTCTCAACATCTGCCACGTCAGGCCAACGGCCCAAATGGGCGGACCATGCTTTCCTTCCAGCGCTGCCAACGCGATCGTCGCTGGAATTCTTCTTCAACGATTTGCCGGGATTCTGCCAGGTCCTTGCACAATGCCCGTTCCAGCGAATCGGCTGTGGCTTGATCCCGGATCAGAGCGTTCAGCTCGAAATTCAATCTCATTGACCGAACATCGAGATTCGCCGATCCCACCATCAGCCATTCGTCATCGAGAAGCGCGACTTTTGCGTGGTTGATGCCGGATTCATACTCGTAAATCTTTACGTTGTAGCGCAGCAACTCCTCGTAGTAAGAGCGCCCGATGTTCACCAACATCGGGTGATCGGATTTTCCAGCGACAATCATTCGGACATCAACCCCTCGCGCTGCCGCCAATTTTATCGCGGTAAGAAGCGGTTCGTTAGGCCCGAAATAACCCGCCGTCAGCCAGACCCGGCGGCGGGCACTGTTAAGCATCCAGACCAGTGAAGTCTCGATAGGATCGTCCGGATCATCGGGTCCATCGGTGATCGATTGAACGATCAGATTCTGCCGACAACCGGGTACTGGGTAGTAGCGAGCCGCGAGAAGCTTCTCCTGCGTAGCAAAGAACCAGTCGTCCGCAAAAATCATCTGAAACTTGCGCACTGCAGCACCACAGATCTGCACCTGGCAGTCGCGCCACGGACCGACCGATGGATCTTCTCCGGCATACTCGCGACCCATGTTCATACCGCCAACAAAGCACTCGCGACCATCGATGATTTGCAGCTTGCGGTGATTGCGCAGAGTGAACGTCCATTGATTTCGCAACGGGTGAGCTGTGCGGAACCACGCGAACTTTCCTCCCGCCTCAATCATTCGGGAAAAATGCGATCCACGGAGTCCAAAGCAACCTATCGGATCCAGCAGCAGACGAACTTCGACGCCACGCTGCGCTGCTGCGATCATGCGTTCGAGGACTGCGTCTCCGCGCGAATCCTTGCGCCAAATGTAGAACTCGATATGAACGTGATGTTCAGCCTGATCAATCCGCTGAATAAGCGCATCGAAAAATTCGGCACCGTTGACCAGGAGACGGGTTTGCTCGGCGCAGGAAACGGCATACTCATTGATGTCCGACAGCAGTTCGATAGCGGCACGCTCCGCTCCCGGAAGATCCCCCAGCAGCGCCGCGGTGTCCTCGTTAACCCTTCGCTCGCCCCGGCCACCGGACGCATCCATTTCCCGGGTCGCCCGCAGTTTCTGTCGGACCAGTCGGTCGGTGCCGAAGATAAAATAGAAGATGGGTCCGCCGTATGGAAACAGGATCACAGCCCACACCCATGCCAGAGTCGACGCCGGCGGCTTGTTCCGGGTGAGTATGTGCGGGATGGTCGCCCACGTGAGTAGATATCCGATCCAGACAAATGACCAGTGCATCCGAGCGAAGCATGCCGCACTAACGGCAATGCATCCAGTGGATTGGCAGGCGCAGCCGTCCGATGGCTAGAAAGATCGACTCATTTCAAGAATGCTGCGCGGCGGCAGTGACGACACGTCAGACATTTGAATCGTGCCGTCATCGCCATAACTCATCTTGAAACACATCTCGGATTCTGGCGCCACCGCCCAGAAGTACGGCGGCTGATAAAACGCGCAGTATTCAAACCTGCCGTGGTTTTGTGGGAATCCGCAGTTATCGTCGGCATGTTTACCGCGTCTCCCGCACTGCTGTAAATCACGGCGAAGCTTTTCCAGCTCGGGCAGTGTTCGCCTGATATCGATCGCCGCGACTAACGACCCGTCTGACACGTTAACGGTAATGTCTAGCTGATGTGGCATCACCTCCTTTTCCGTTGCTCTGGCGCCCACCTGAATTTGTTGCGGCAACCACCCTCGCTCCAACACCAGGGCGGCCGCGGTGGAGAACCGGCAAACGGTCGTCCGGACCAGGCCCCGATTATTCTCGAAAAGTTCCGCTATCCCGGAACTACCACCGTCAGCGGCGATGAGCAGGCTGTCGATCCGCCCATTGGCGT
Source organism: Chthoniobacterales bacterium (assembly GCA_045809745.1). Taxonomy (GTDB): domain Bacteria; phylum Verrucomicrobiota; class Verrucomicrobiia; order Chthoniobacterales; family UBA10450; genus DATFCK01. The sequence continues at coordinate 8,132 of JBJMXE010000097.1, forward strand.
CGATGCGGAACAAACCAGCCTCCATTCCGAGGACAAAGTATTTGGCCTCGTCGGAGCCGAACGGTGGCGAAATGCGAAGAGCCGAAGTTGTGGGCCTCGGGTCCGCCTGATCCACAAAGTCGCGGAAACTCGCTTTCAAGAAACACTCTAACTCCCCCTCCCAGTCTCGTTCCATCGGTCGTCAATCTAGTGAACCGTGCTCGATAAGCTATTTCCGGCGCGAAATTTTCAGGCAACTTGCTTCCGCTGAAACAACTCCGCCATGCTTGTTCGCGAGATGATCGTCTCCAGCCGAACACTGCCGTCGATGTGCCGATGAAGATCAACCAGCGGCAGAGAAGGATCGATCATGCCAACTTGTATCCGGTGGTCGGTTGATCGACAACGCCACAGCTGTGAAAGCGTCGTTACTTCCGGCTATAATGAAACACCTCTTCCAGCGGTTTTCGAAATGCCGTCGCAATTCGAAACGCCAACTCGAGCGATGGTGAATATTTGTCCGCTTCGATCGCTATGATGGTCTGCCTGGTCACACCCACTACGTCCGCTAACTCCTGTTGTGTCATCTCCTTCGCCTCGAATCGAAGACGACGAATCTCGTTGCTAATTTTGGAACGAGCCATCAGGCGCCGCGGCGATAGCAGAACACCTGGGTTCCATATTTCACGATCTCGCCGATCACTAGACAAGACAGCAGTATCTGTGTCGCTGCGGCAGGTGACAGGAAGCCGCTAAGGACATGTCCCGCGGTTGCGATGCCGGCGCCGGGGCCATTGGCAAGGCTCACTACGGTGACGAAGAGCGCAGCGCAACAAATCGCGGCAGTGAGCACAAAGTAAGCGTTGCGGAACGCCTTTCCATCGATGGCAGCATCTCGCTCGTCTTTGGGATCGATTTTCGCTCGAACAGAGATGACAATCTGAGCGACTACAGCGAGAACGATTTGGAAGAACAGAGCCGCGATGAAAAGGCCGATAGCGGTACCGATGTTCAGCAGTCCCCGATCGGCTACCGTCCAGAGGTAACAAAAATACGGAACATAAACCACGAGAAGAACGGCGAGGCTGACCCAGGCGCTTTTCTCGCGAAACGACAGAGAAGAAGATTCACTCATTAGCAGCAATGTTATTTATACCAGACATGATGTCAAATGTTCTTTACATCACCTTAGCGAGCACTTGGACTGTTTGGTCGAGGTCCATGAAGGTTCAGAGCACCAGCCCCGGACTTCGGATTGCACCGTGGTGATCGAACACGCTTCTGTCATGATGACATGACAAAATTGCACTGCCTGCATAATGTGAATGCCCGGAAGTTAAGAAGCCATGTGTCCTGAAGCTGATCTTTTAAAAGAAGTTCCCCTGTTCCAATTGTTAGATGATAACGAGCGCGCGGAGCTCGCCGCCCAACTCGATCTGGTCGCCTTCAGTCCCGGTGATGTAATCTTCGAGTACGGTGAACCCGGCGACTCGATCTACGTGATCAGCGTTGGAGAGGTCGAGGTCTTTTTCAAAAACGATACCGGCGAGCGAATCGTTCTGGAAGTCGCGAGCAGAGGCGATTTTTTTGGCGAACTTTCGATGCTCGATAGCGGCACTCGCAGCGCCTCGGTGGTGGCGACTCAGGACACTCAGGCGCTCCGGCTGGACCGTGACGACCTCGAGAAATTTCTGCGGCTCAGGCCAAGCGCGGCCATGGACTTGTTAGCGTCGATGGGCCGACGCCAGCGTGAAACCGTCGAACGCCTTCGGCATACTGCGACCCGGAACGTGAACGAGGAAATGGCGGACACCCGGACTTTCGTACAGAAATCAGCCGACTGGATCGCGGAGTTCGCCGGCAGTATTCCATTTCTTCTCATCCACGTCGCGCTGTTTGCTTTTTGGCTAACGGTAAACTGGGTCCACGTTCCCGGTGTTCCGCAGTTTGACCCGTATCCCTTCGGCTTTCTGACATTGGCGGTTTCGCTTGAGGCGATCTTTTTGTCTGTGTTCGTGTTGTTAAGTCAGAACCGCCAGGCAGCCAAAGACCGGGTGCACGCTGATATCGAATACGATGTGAATCTGAAGGCCGAACTGGAAATCGGGCATCTGCACGAAAAGCTCGACCGGCTGACCAGCGATGTTCTGGTGCGGCTCGACCGGGTTCATCGGTTGCTTCCATCTAACCGCGACCTCGACATAGCGGCGGCAGAGCTGCGTAATCTGAATTCAAAATCGGACAACCGTTAGGTTCGCTACTTTCTGAGGCAGGCGAACGAGCGTTTCGCGCAACTCAGACAAACCCTGGCCGGTGCGGCGTCTATTCAATGACGATCGCAGACAGACGCTTGGGTGAACGATCTTGTTGAATCCAAATCCAACGCTGGACGCATCTCACCGTTAGACAAGCAATATGAACACAAGCTCTAATACGACGGAACGTTTTGAATCCACTTACGCTTTGATCGTGAGGTCGGAGGAGAAACAGCGCAGCCGCTTTGAAACCCTGATTTACACGCTTCTGGTGGTCAGCAGCCTTCTCGCCTTATCACAATTTGGACGCGAAGCGGCGACCTTGCCGGTGAGCGTAGCGCGAGATTCAGTGACACGGCTTGCGGTCGCAGGGCCACGAGCATAATGCGCCGATGGCCCGATGATGTAAGGCAGCGCCTGATTTTTCGCGGATCGTAGCCGCGGTCCGACCGCAACCGGTGTTCCAGCCGAATCGTGAGCAACAATCTATGAATAAGACCTTTGCTCTAATCACCGCCGCCGTGCTGACCGTGGGTTTCGGTGTGAAACCCACCGCTAACGCAGTGGACTTCCACATCGAAGTCGGCGACCGCCCATATTACGAGGGCCCGACATATTGGGAATCGGGTTATGAATGGGTCTGGATTGCGGGCCATCGAGAGCACGGCCACTGGGTGCATGGTCATTACGCCCGTCGAGGAGCTTTCCACCGCGACCACGCTCACGAGCATCATCATCATCATCATCATTTCAACGACTAAGTTGTTGAGAAGCGGCGGATGCAGCATGCTGCGTCCGCTGCGGGTGAAATAATCCGCCGATCTGTCGCCACTGCGTGACTGCCCCGTTTGTGGCGTCATGTCTCGACAGCAGATCGAGACCGATTACGGTCGGGAATGAACAGCGAGGCGAGGCTTAGCAAAACAATCTCGCGCCGTTCGCAACGACGGATTGGCCAAGCCGTCGGCACCGCTGGCATCATGCTGGTTGCGTTCTCTGCTTCTCCGATCGCAGGGCAAACGAAAGAGCCGTTCGCGAGACCCTCACCGGCCGCGAATGTCCCTTCCCCTGCCATCTATCAGTCGGCTGCTGCAAACTCCACGCCGCCGCCGATGGGTGCGACGATGCGGCAGAAAACGTGGAACACGCTCTCTAATACCGATCTGAGTCTGTTAGGTGGACAAGCGGTGGCTATGAATCCCCGGGCCTGGTTTCACGGTGAGACCGAAGATTTTATCATTCACTACCGAAACTTCAGCGACGCACTTCAGGTTGCACGCGAGATTGAGTTCGACCTTTGGTACGTCGCCCGGACGTTAGGCGCGACGAGGGAACAATACTCCCGAAAATCACACGTTTATGTATTTCAAGATGATAAAGAATGGCAGGCATTCGTAGCTGAGGCACATGAGAGACCGTGGTCCCATAGCTTTGCCTTGCGCGACGAGCTGTTTCTGAACGTTCACGGAACTGGCAGTGGCTTCGAGTCTCACACTCTGGCTCATGAAACAACCCATGCGGTTGTCGCCCGTATTTACGGGGACCGCCGCTGGCCGCTCTGGTTAAACGAAGGATTTGCCGATTACATGGCCGACGCGTGTGCCTCCGTGCGCCGCGGACTGCCACCCACGGCAAATCCTCCGAACCGTCGCTCGGCCACGATGTCGTTGACCGACCTGATCGCTATTTCACGGTACCCGGACGATCCTCTCAGCATTTCACAGCTTTATGAAACGGGAGCAAAGTTCGTGCGCTATCTTTTCACGAAATACCGGCCTGACCTGTTCGTGCGGTTTGTAGATCGACTGATCGACCGTAATCCGGCGCAAACAGCCTTGGTCGATGTTTACGGCGACGAGTTCCGCGATCTCGCTGCATTCGATAAACGTTTCGCTTCATCTCGTTAGGCTTGGATCGATCAAAACTTGCTACTGGCCTGGTCCCGATTGCCGGCCGGTGCCGGGTGGCTTACGGCGGCATTCTGCCGGTGAGGACCGCAGTGCCGTCCCGAACCGGACGATGCCGAACTTTGGCGCGCGGCATTCCCCACCAGGAACGATTGTGTTATTCGAGAATAGTCTCAGAGGGTCCGAGGTATGCTTCAGTGGGAACTCACCGTTCAAAACGACCTATGCCACAGAAGAAAAA
>JBJMXE010000098.1:0-8765 GCA_045809745.1 Chthoniobacterales bacterium
GGCGCGTGAGAAAAGTTCCAATTCCCAAGCTCCAAACACCAAAGAAGTTCCAAGGTCCAATCCCAAGTCGTGACGCGTGCCGGCGCCATGGACCTTGATGCTCGGTATTTCTTTGGACCTTGGGTGTTGGGCTTTGGAACTTTTGCCCGGTTTGATCGTTTCCAGCGCCGTCCACCCGCCCCTGGCGCGTCGACCGCTCAAGGCTTAAACTGATGAGATATGTATCCGCCGAAGCTGGACAAGATTATCGATCTGTTCGAGCACCTGCCAGAAGATGAACGGCGGGAGACGCTGGTTTCGTACGCCGACAACGCCCGCAAGCAAGAGCCTCGGGACGGCGAGCAGTTTGACCTCGTCGATGTGCGGAAGGATGAAGAGTGCGCCGATACCGTAGGAGTTTACCTCCATGTCGATAGCAACGGAAAAGCCCATATCCGAATGAGCCTTGGCCCTGAAGTGCAGACCCTGACTCGCGCCATGACCGCGATCCTTTGCAAGGGCCTCGAAGGTGCGACCCCTCTGGAAATCCTCGATTTACCCAGCGATTTCGTGACCCGGATTGTGGGAGCGGAGCTGGTGCGGGTGCGGAGCCAGACCGTCTATTATGTGCTGAGCCGGATCAAAGGTGTCTGTAAGGTTTACCTCGATCGGCAGCGGATGGCGTCGGCGCAAGTGGCCTGATCGGTCTCGTTCCCGTAGCAGGTTCGCTCGGCGAAGATCACCTCTGTCTCCCGCCGACAGCGATCGCCTCACCTGGAGGAGGGAGGCTCCAGAGTATCCTTTGCACACTTCCTGCGTGAAGTTCGGCTCATTTCACCTAGAGTCCGCGCTGCCCCAATGCCGCGAAATAACCAGCTGCACAAAATTCTGATTATCGGCTCAGGGCCCATCGTTATCGGGCAGGGGTGTGAGTTCGATTATTCCGGCGTCCAAGCGTGCAAGGCCCTCCGGGAGGAGGGTTATAAGGTGATCCTGGTTAACTCGAATCCGGCTACTATTATGACGGACCCGGAGTTCGCGGATCGTACTTATATAGAGCCGATCACGGCCGAGGTGATCGAAGCCATCCTCGAGCGCGAAAAACCGGACGCCATCCTGCCCACGATGGGTGGCCAAACTGCCCTTAATGCGGCGATGGAACTGTCGCGGAATGGCGCCCTCGGCCGCCATTCCGTGCGGCTTATTGGCGCGAATGCGCAGGCAATTTCCAAGGCCGAGGATCGGCAACTCTTCAAAGAGGCGATGTTGCGCATTGGTCTGGACCTGCCGTTGTCCGGAGTTGCGCATACGCTGACCGATGCCGACCGGATTGCCGATGAGATCGGTCGCTTTCCTTTGATCATTCGACCCGCATTCACCCTCGGCGGTATGGGGGGCGGGATCGCGTATAACCGCGATGAGCTGATCGAGACGGTTGGTCGCGGTCTCGACCTTTCGCCCGTGAATGAGGTCTTAATCGAGGAATCGCTCGTTGGTTGGAAGGAATTCGAAATGGAAGTGATGCGAGACGGCGCGGACAACTGTGTCGTCGTTTGTTCGATCGAGAATTTCGATCCGATGGGCGTGCACACCGGCGATTCCATAACGGTAGCCCCGGCGCAGACTCTCACCGACCGCGAATACCAAATCATGCGCGACGCCTCCTTCGCGGTGATTCGCGAGATTGGCGTGGAGACCGGCGGCTCGAATATCCAGTTTGCCGTTAACCCGGAGAACGGCCGGATGGTTGTCATCGAAATGAATCCGCGGGTTTCGCGATCCAGCGCACTCGCCTCTAAAGCCACCGGGTTCCCAATTGCCAAGATCGCCGCCAAACTCGCGGTGGGTTACATGCTCGACGAGATTAGGAACGATATCACCCGCGAAACGCCGGCCTGTTTCGAGCCAACGATCGATTATTGCGTGGTGAAAGTGCCGCGATTCACGTTCGAAAAGTTTCCGCAGGCTGATCCCACCCTAACAACCCAAATGAAAAGCGTGGGCGAGGCCATGGCGATCGGGCGCACGTTCAAGGAAGCGTTGCAGAAAGCATTGCGCAGCCTTGAGATCAAACGCTTCGGCCTGTGCGGGGACGGAAATGACAACCCGGTCGATGCCGACACCCTCCGCTTGAAGCTAAGTGTGCCGAATGCCGAGCGGATTTTTTACATAGGTCAGGCGCTGCAGGAAGGGATGACAATCGAGCAAGTGCACGAGCTCACCAAGATCGACCGCTGGTTTCTGCGCAACCTCCACCAAATCATCGAGGAGAGTGCCGCACTCAGCGATGCGCGGCTGTGGCATCCGGTTCACCAAACCACGTCCACCACGTCGAATCTTGGCGAAGCAGATTTCACCCGCAGAGGCGCCGCCGCCCCCAACGGACAGCGGCAGGCAGCCAGGGCGGGAAAAGTGGCCGCGTTGCAGCGGGCAAAAAAGATCGGCCTTTCCGATCGGCAGTTTGCTCACCTAACGAATTCTACGGAAGCGGTCGTTCGCATGCAGCGGAAGGCGGCAAAGGTAATTCCAACATATCGGCTGGTGGACACGTGCGCCGCGGAATTCGAGGCCTACACGCCGTACTATTATTCCACCTACGGCGACGAAAACGAGCGACGAGATAGCGGAAAGAAGAAGGTCGTCATCCTTGGCGGTGGTCCCAACCGCGTCGGGCAGGGGATCGAATTCGACTACTGCTGCGTGCATGCCGCGTTCGCGTTACGCGAACTCGGCTACGAAACCATCATGGTCAATTCGAATCCGGAAACCGTTTCGACTGACTACGACACCAGCGACAAACTTTACTTCGAACCGTTAACGCTCGAGGACGTTCTGAACATTTACGACCAGGAACGTCCGGATGGCGTTTTTGTGCAATTTGGCGGCCAAACGCCTCTGAATCTGGCCAGTGGATTAAGGGCTGCGGGCGTGCCGATTCTCGGCACTCAACCAGAAAGCATCGAGACCGCGGAGAATCGCAAGCTGTTTGCCGCAATGCTGGACAAGCTCCGGCTGCGTCAGACACCGAGTGGCTCAGCCGTCAGCGTTGATGAAGCGATTGCCATTGCCGACCGGATTGGGTACCCGATCCTGGTTAGGCCCTCATTTGTGTTGGGCGGACGGGCGATGGAGCTCGTTTATAACCAGAACGATCTGCGTCGCTACATGTCCACTGCGGCTGACGTCACTCCCGATCGACCCGTTCTGGTCGATCGCTTCCTGGAAGATGCGATCGAAGCCGACGTCGATTGCATCGCGGACGGCGAGACGGTCGTGATCGGGGCAATCATGGAGCACATCGAGGAAGCCGGGATTCACAGCGGCGACAGCGCCTGTGTCATCCCCACCTTCTCTTTGCCGCAGCACGTGCTGAACGAAATTTCATCGGCGACCAAAGCGATGGCTCGCGAACTGAACGTGCGCGGTCTGATGAATGTGCAGTTCGCGGTGAAGGACGAGGAAGTCTACGTGCTGGAAGTAAACCCGCGCGCCTCCCGCACGGTGCCATTTTTAAGCAAGGCTATCGGGGTGCCGCTGGCGAAACTGGCGGCGAAGGTCATGGTCGGGAAAAGTTTGCGCGAGCTTGGGTTTACCCGCGAAGTGATTCCGAAACATTACGCCGTCAAAGAAGCGGTGTTTCCATTTTTGCGTTACCAGGGCGTGGATATCGCGCTTGGCCCGGAGATGAAATCAACCGGTGAGGTCATGGGAATTGATGCCGACCTGGGGCTGGCCTACGCCAAATCGCAGATGGCGGCGCCGCCCGCATTGCCCATCTCCGGCAACGTATTTGTCAGTGTGAAGGGTAGCGATAAGCAAGCGGTGATACCAGTCGTCAGGGAATTTGTGAAGATCGGATTTGGCATCATCGCCACCAGCGGGACCGCCGAAGTATTAGCCAGGGCAGATATTCCGGTAACCACTGTATTCAAAATCCGGGAGGGACGGCCTAACGTCCTCGATCGGGTAAAGAATGGCGATATCGATTTCATCATCAACACTCCAAGCGGGAAGATCCCGCGGCAGGATGAGGTGGTGATCCGAAATGCCGCCCTGGCCCAGAAGATCCCGATCATGACGACCGTCCGTGCTGCCATGGCTAGCGCGAATGGCATTCGGTCACTGCAGAAAAACAAACTCCGGGTTCGCAGTCTTCAGGAATATCACGCCGAGAAGTGATTGGCGCGAATCCTCGATTCGCTCGCCAGGCTTAGAGATGTCTCGACTTGGCTCGACCTGACAAGAGAACCAGGCGCGCGGACCTTGTCGCGATCGTGACGATCTTTTGTAGGGCATCTGTGTCAGACGCCGTTCCATTCGCCGTCATCTCATCCGCTCGCCTTGGCCGAGACTGCAGCGGAGAGGCAGAGACGGCCTGCAATTGCCTCCCCAGCCCTTGCGTGACCGCAGCTTCATGTCACCAGTGAACAATGCGATTTTGCATTTTGGCACTGACCTTGTTGACCTCGATCGTCGCGGTGGCGGCTGACGAGAAGAGCGCGGACAGATCGCCGGCTGCAGATAACGACGTGGCAGTGATTCAAACCAGCGAAGGCGACATGATTGTTGAGTTTTGGTCTGATGCCGCTCCGCAAACGATCGTCAATTTCAAGAGGCTGGCACGCTCGGGATTCTATGACGGCACTTCGTTTCATCGAATCAAACAAGGAGCCATGATCCAGGGCGGCGATCCGTTAACCAAAGATCCGTTAAAAGAGGAACAGTATGGGGAAGGCGGTCCGGGCTACTCGATCAAAGCTGAGTTCAATCAGCATAAGCATGAGCGCGGCGTGATTTCCATGGCGCGTGAGGAAGGTCCTGATACTGCCGGTTCTCAGTTTTTCATTTGCCTCGGAACGGTGCCGCGCTGGGACGGAAAGTACACCACGTTCGGAAAACTGATTCGGGGAGACGATGTTTTGACGAAAATCGGCAAGACGCCAGTGAGCGCAAACTCCGCCGGTGAGCAGAGCAAACCAGTCAATCGCGTCGTGATCCGGGCGGTCAAGATCGGCGCGGCCGACACCATTAAATAATTTACCGTTCGAACATGAGCAACGGTTCCAAGACAAAAATTGCCCTGGTCCAGATGCGGTGCGGGCCTGATCCGCAGAAGAATTTTGATCGCGCGATGGACTTCGTTCGCGAAGCTGCCGGCCAGCAGGCAAGCATCGTCTGTCTGCCGGAGCTGTTCCGGTCTCAATATTTTTGCCAGACGGAGGACCACGCGAACTTCGCCCTGGCAGAAGAGATCCCGGGCAAAAGCACTTCGAGGTTAGGCGAACTGGCTGGTGAATTAGGAGTAGTCATCGTCGCTTCACTTTTCGAGAAGCGGAGCGCGGGCCTCTATCATAACACAGCCGCGATTATCGATTCGGACGGAGAGTTCCTCGGTAAGTACCGCAAGATGCATATCCCGGACGACCCGCTCTATCACGAAAAGTTCTATTTCGCCCCCGGGGATCTCGGTTTCAAGGCGTGGAAGACGCAGCGGGGCAACATCGGTGTCTGCGTTTGCTGGGATCAATGGTATCCGGAGGCGGCTCGCCTAACCGCGTTGCAAGGAGCAGAAATCATCTTTTACCCCACGGCCATCGGCTGGCATCCGGATGAAAAGGCAGAATTCGGAAAGGCGCAGCATGCCTCATGGGAAACGATTCAACGCAGTCACGCCATTGCCAATGGCTGCTACGTTGCGGTGGCAAATCGGATCGGGCACGAAGCGCCTGCCGGAGGCGCCGGTATTCAATTCTGGGGCCAGAGTTTTCTTTGCGGCCCAGATGGAGAGATCATGGCCAAAGGTTCTGTCGATCGCGAGGAACTGGTGATCGGTGACATCGACTGGACCGCGGTAGACCGGCATCGGACCCACTGGCCATTTCTGCGTGATCGGCGCGTCGACGCCTATGCCGGTATGGAGCGGCGCATGCTGGATTGACGTTTTACCTTTCGAAAGAAGCGTCCTAGGGTTCCGGCATGAAAACCATTCTCCTAGTGGCAGCAGTCTCGTTAGCAGCAGCAGTGGCGGCGAACGCTCAGGACGCGACCCGCGCGACGGTGAAGCTCGAGCCGAAATCGGGCAGCAAGGTCACCGGCACGGTTACATTCACCAAGAGCGGTGACGACGTAGAAGTATCTGGCGACATCGAGAATCTTACGCCTGGTAAGCACGGCTTTCACATTCATGAGAAAGGCGATTGTTCGGCGCCTGACGCGTCATCAGCCGGTGGTCATTTTAACCCGAGTCATCAACATCATGGTGGGCCGGCGACAGCCGAACGCCACGCCGGTGACCTGGGCAACATAGACGCTGACAAGTCCGGGAAAGCACACGTGCAATGGAAGGGAAAGATGTCACTGAGCGGCGCGGATTCGATCATCGGTCACTCCGTGGTGGTTCACGAAAAGGAAGACGACTTGAAGACCGACCCCTCTGGCAATTCCGGCGCGCGAGTGGCGTGCGGAGTGATCGAAGCGGCGAAGTAGAGCTCGCTGCCGCTCGTTCAGAATTGCAGGGCGTCCGTGTCAGACGCCGTTTTTGGGCTGCCGTCTGGCACACACGGCCTACAATGCACCGTTGCTACTGCTAGATTGAACAAAGCTGAATCATTGTGCAGTTAATGACCATCACCGAAATACGCCGCGCTGTTCAAAGCAGCCCGATGCTCGCGCGCGCTCACGTGCAAGTCGAAGCGGCGACTCCCAAAACCACTCGAGAGCAACAGCCGTATTGCGAGCTGCTACTGGCTGATGCGTGCGATCGAATGACGTTGCGAGTGTGGAGCGATCATCCAGATTATCGCGCCTGCAGCGCCATGGGCGCCGAGCAATTCATCGAGCTGCAGGGTGAGTTTTTTCGCGGGCAGTACGGGCTTGAAGCGCGGAGATGGACGGTTCGCCCACTGGTCGAGCAGGAAGTTTCCGAACTATTGGAAGGTCCCTCGGAGTTGCGCGCGAAACAGGCGACAGACTGGAACCTGATGGTCCAAACCTGCAGCGCGATCACTGATCCACGCCTGCACAGTTTGTGCGAGACATTCATTAGTGAGTTGGGCGATCGTTTTCGTCGTACTGCCGCCGCGCGAAATTATCATCATGCCCGGCGTGGCGGCCTGGTGGAGCATTGTGCTCAAATGATGCGGGTCGCGCTGGCTATCGCGCCGTTATACCCGCAACTGAATTCAGACCTGTTGATCGCGGGAATTCTGTTTCACGATTCGGGTAAGCTGTGGGAAAACAATTACTCCGAGACTGGCTTCGTCATGGCTTACGACGAACGCGGCGAATTGATGGGGCACATTTCAATCGGCCTGGAGCTGGTTAACTCGCTCTGGCGAAAGATTGCGATTGATAATGCCGAGAAGTGGAAGGAACTAACGCCCGCATCGGAAGACGTTCGCCTGCACCTGTTGCATTTGATCGGAGCGCATCATGGGGAACCGGAATTCGGTTCCCCGGTCAGTCCGAAAACACCGGAAGCGATGGCGCTGCATTACATCGACAACCTCGATGCCCGATTGGAGATGTTCTTTGCCGGTTATGCGGTCGCGAAACCCCTGGCGCCGCGTATTTTCGACCGAGTGCGGCCGTTGCCGTCGAACCTGGTTAAGTCGCTGGATAAATTCGGACGAGAGCGAACCGAACCACGTGGTGAAGGGCAATTGCTTTAGCTTTGGCGGTAGCCGACGCGGCCATGCGCACGCATGTTTCACATAGCTGACGTAACCGTTGGGTAGTGTTTAGCTTTTCGCGCTCCGGGTTTGCGCCCCGACCCGACCGACCGCCACTCCTCAATCGCCATCGCCGGTCGGAGGACGGCTGCCAACCCGCCGTTTGGCCTCTGCCAGATACGTCTCATCAATCTCGAATCCGATGAATTTCTTCACCTCGCAGCGCTTCGCGGCCATCGCTGAGTTTCCGATTCCAAGGAACGGGTCGAGCATGATCCGCACACGTCGTTTGCCGTGCAACCGAATACACCATTCCGCTAATTGGACTGGAAACGTAGCTGGATGCGGCCGCTCTTTAGCGCGTCGCTGAATGGTTTCGTAAGGAACAAACCAGGTGTTGCCCCGGCACCGCAGATCACTCCCGGCGGTATGAGACCACCGCGCGATGTTGCTCTTGTCCTGGTAAGGAACGCCGAGTGCGAGGCGATCAAGCTCCACGTTCCCGGTTAGGCTAAATTGGAAGACATATTCGTGACAGTCGTTCAGGAATCGTTTTGAGCTGATCGGCTTGAAATGGCCGTGCGATCCCGTTTCCCCACTCCTGCTCGTTACCGTGATCGATTTGATCCAATGAATTGTATTTTGAAGAACAAATATTTCGCGAAGTTGAACCGCCAGCTCGTGCGGAAGCATCGGGTTTGACGGGGCGCTTCCAATGTTCAGGAAAAATGAGCCGTTCGGTTTCAGGATGCGGCGAACGCTTGCAGCCCACTCCCCACACCACCGCAGATAGGCGGTACGATCCTGTTTGTCGGAATAACGGCCGTACTTTATTCCCAAATTGTACGGCGGCGAGGTCACAACGAGGTCGACCGACGCGGGTTCCAATTCCGACATGCCTTTGATGCAATCCTGAAGTCGAAGGTCGAACGCGGACATGGCTCAATCTGCAAGGTGATCGGTGCAGGTACAAGACAAAACGGTAATGTGTCCGCATCGAGGTGGGATCGCGGGAATCCGGGGAGCGCAGGCGCCTCGCCTGCTGGCGATCGCGCCCCCGCGATTGCGAACTTTCCAGCCGTTTCAGATGTAAGACTGTTTCGGCGAGGCGCCGAA
>JBJMXE010000099.1:0-18549 GCA_045809745.1 Chthoniobacterales bacterium
CAAGTTTCGGCTGGGGCTGCTGTCACTCGCTGGAGCCGCTACCGCAGTGCTGGCCGCGGACGGACGGATCGATGTATCGCAAATCATCGACAAGGCTGCGGCCGAAACGATCCTGGAGCAGGAAGTCAAGGCACCAGCGCCGCGCAACGTTGACGGGACGGACGGCTACTACTCGAAGTGCAACTATTATAGTACAGACGCCAAACGGCGGCTGATCATTCGGGTGTATCAAGCGGCGTCGGGGTTCGATCCCCAGAAAGAGCTCGAGGCCGTGGCTGAGAACACCGGAGCAATGCGGGCAATTTCCGGACTGGGCGACAAAGCACGCATGTCTAGCGGGGTCGAGGGCGGATTACCCTCGAAAGTAGTGATGATCTACGTGGTGAAGGGTAACGCTCTGGTGACGGTTGGAATCAGCGGCCTCGACGACGAGAATGCCGCCGCCGAGAAGGTCAAAAACGCCGCTCAAAAGATCGTAGGCCAGCTGTGATCAGCGCTGGTTAAAGGCGGGTCAGTGCCGCTTCGGTAGACCTCAGTTTATTTTCACCTTCACCGCGACTATTCTACGCTCCTAGTCGCTCAGTTTCTGAACATGGTCGCAAACGTCAATGGTCCTCAATTTTCCGGCGGCGCCAATATCGCCATCAAATGCCCGGCACATACCTACGATCAGACCGTCGCTTTCTATCGCGACACGCTTGGTCTGCCAGTGATCGAAGAAGAGTCCGACGGGTGCATATTTCAGTTCGGTCCCAATCGGCTGTGGATCGACAAAGTCCCGAATCTGAGTCACCCCGATATCTGGCTGGAACTGGAAACGAACGACACCGATGCCGCGGCCGCATTCCTAAAGGTCAACGGAGTGGCTCGACGCGATGAAGTGGAACAATTGCGCGAGGATTTCGACGGATTTTTTGTCGCCGCGCCTAACGGAATGACGCATCTGGTGATCGGGCAGGAAGAAGCGTAACGCCGCCCCTGCTGTAGCGGCGGTCTATGACGGCCGCTGAACCGAGCTCACCGCGATCAACATTCGCCACCGCAGAAGAGCACGTCATCAAACGTGGGCTGGAAGGTGCCAGCATGCGTCTCACCGATTGCAAATCGCGGGCTTATCTCAGTCTGAGACGCGCAGAAAATTTCGAGATCTCGTTTCCCGTTCTGCTCACACATCGTCTTCACCGCAGCCGCCGCAAGGTCAGGATTATTGCAATCCCGGCTGAGATGGCCCAGCACCACACGCTCAATTTTCCCCGGGAGCAATTCCGAAAGCACGGTGGCAGCGGCAGTATTGGAAAGGTGACCGTGGCGCGACATGATCCGCTGTTTCACCGGCCACGGGCGGTAAGGATCTGCCTGCAGCAGTTTTTCGTCGTGGTTGGTTTCGATGACCAGCGTGTGGACTTCGCGGAGCCGTTCGACCAGCATCTTCGTGGCGTAGCCGAGATCCGTGATGTAGCCGATCGCGCGGGTGCCGGTTTGAAACAGAAAACCAACCGGATCGACTGCGTCATGCGGCACGGGGAAGGTCTGGACGGTAATGTCGCAGATCGAAAATTCAGCGCCGGTTCGGAAAATCCGCCAATTGCGATGTTGGTCCAAGGGGCTATCGCAGCGCACTGCCTCGGCCGTGAGTGTGTTGGCATAAATTGGCACGTGAAATTTTCGGCAAAGCACCTCGAGCCCGCAGATGTGGTCGCCATGCTCGTGAGTGAGAAGTACTCCATCCAGCTCTTGCGGTGTGACGCCGCATTGTTCCAAACGCACGGTCAATTGCCGCGCGCTCAGTCCTCCGTCCACCAGAATTTTGCAGTGACCGGTGGAAACGAGCGCGCTATTTCCCGCGCTTCCGCTCCCAAGCATGGTCAAGCTGAACACGCCGGATGTTTAAGTGAATTAATGCGAGTTCACAAACGGAAAGGTGAACGCGTGAAAGATTTCGCGATTGGAGAACTCGCAAACTGACTTCGGCAATGCGTCAGCGCGCTGCCAAGAAGAAATGCCACTCGCGACAAGGTTGTCATCCTGAGCGAAGCGCAGCGGAGTCGAAGGACCTCACATTCGCGCTGTTGATACTCAACTGTTAGTAGCGTGCCGCCACAGCGATTGTGAGGTCCCTCGACTTCGCTCGGGATGACAGCGTTTGGGCGAGTGGAGCTTCTCGTGAATCAAAACGAAACAGTTGCCGAGCAGCAGTTACCGCAGCGGATACTGCGTCAGCCTAACGATCAGCATCCGGCAGGGCCAGCTTCGGCACGTGTGGCAATGCCAAGATATGCGTTTTCTTGGCCGAGTAATCCAGCGATCGAAACATGCGAATCTCATCCAACCGTCGCATGCCGTTCAGCGTATCCAGATAATCAGTGTAACTCGCAGCTAACTCGGTGGTTTCCAGATAACGGCCGCGCAGATTCTCGGATTGGAACGCGTCGGGATCGTTTCGCGCGAACAAATGAAAGCGCAACCAGCGTTTGTCGGTCCGCGACACCCGCTGAGTTTTTCGAAAAAAAGCAACGAACAGCAGCAACACGAGATAGGTATCGACCTGGGCTTGAAGCTCAAGGTTACGGGCAAAATCCTCGGAATCGATTTGGCGCCGGCCACTTTTAAAATTCAGTGCCGCGTGAAGCGCGTGATTGAGCTCTTCCACAAACACGATCAGCGATCGGATGTTGCGATCGCTCAATCCGGCGCGCGGATCATGTCGCTCCAGCTGTTCGATCAGCCAGCGGGAATAATAGATACCCACATAGAGCCGATCATCCGCATATCGCAGGAAAGTTCGGGCTAGTTCGCTCAGCTCTCGGGCCGATGCTCCGGCCAAACGTGAAAGCTGGGCCGAGCGTTGACGATCGATCAGACAATCCTCAAGATTGATCCCGACCTGCGCGTAAGTGCGCTCGAACAATCGCTGGATTTGGCTGAACAACGTTTCGTTCACAACGCAAGCGGCGGGCGGGAGTCGTCGTCCAGGTTCAACAACTGATCGGAGAGCCGGTTCAGGGCGAGCCGGATCTCGTGGAATCGATCGGCCAATTCTTCAAACACGTCCCTCAATTCGCACCGGCGCGCGGTGGCATGGGATGACACCAGTTGATAATTCGCCCGGCCGACTTGTTCGTAAAAACGAACGTCGGGTCCGCCGCGTAAACTTCGTCTTTGCGTGTTCTCGTGAAAGATTCCGCTAACGAACAGCGAGTAATTGCCAACATGCGCCCGGAGCAGAAATGCCTGCTCAGAAGTGACCCGCTGGAGTGCGATTAACATGTCGGAAATGTATTGATGCACCGATTCACCGCAGGCGTGCGGCGTACGCATGAGACTGGTGTGCGAAAACGTCTCCAGCAGAGAGCCGACGTAGTCGCTGAGTTTTCGATCGCCGATACCGGCCTGCTGCAAAACATGGCGAGCCAGAACGTAGAAGTAAAACTGCGACGAAATACGCAGCTGCGCCGGGTTGGATAAAATTGCGTCGACCAGTCTCGGATTATCAAGCACCGCGTCGCGCGTCTCGCCTTCACTCAGGAGATCGACCAGGGAAACGCTTTCGTTAGGCGAACGCGCCAGGGTGCGAACGATGAAATCGAAGTCCGCTCCGGTGAACCTCTCCCGACAATTAGCCCTGATCATCGGAACCCAATTATGAGCAACCTCGATGCCGTTCGCAAGCATCTCGATAGCCGAACACGTGAAAAGTCAGTTCGCGGAGGAGGCCTCCCACCGGCCGCCAGCCTGGCGGATGCAGCCGAAGGGTTATCGGACGACAAATTTGCCCAGCAGAACTGGCGGCGACAGCGTCGTCTGCCCGGAACCCGGCTGGCCCCGTGGCGCGGCCCATTGCCGGCTCGCATTATCCGCAAAGATCGCTTCGGCCGTGTATTCTCCCGGCGGCAACCTGCCGACCTTCACCCGCCATCTTTCGGTTACGATTGCGTCGCCGAATTCGATGGCGCAGAGGCCTTTGGTGTAGGTTTTCGACACCCCCGCTAGGTTCGCCATGCGCAGATTCATCCACGGGAATATTTGCCGACCTTGATCCACCCGCCATTTGGCAACCACACGCAGCTCGTTAGTTTGAGGATCGAAGGCGAGGCGCTCGAATCCTTCCAAAACATTGCCGGCGCCGATAGTTTGGCCATGCTCCTGGGTTTGTTCGGCCGGCGGTAACGGCGTGGTCGAAGAAGGCGCCTTCGTGAACAGGGCCAGTCCGTCGGCTGCATCGACCGACCATGCGGCGCCCATTAGGAAATCGTGCAGCAATCGATCGCTCGATGGAACCATAGCCCCGTCAGCTGTTCGCATTTGAGGATGGTAAAACCCCGCCGCGGAATCGAAGGTCGCGGTGTCTCCATAATCGATCAGGACAAAATCAGGCGTGGACGGTGGCTTATACCGTTGACCGCTGAGGGTGGTTAGGCCTTTCAATATGTAATGCAACGAGTAGAGCTTCTCGCGCATCGCGAGATGGGAGAGATACGGCAGCGGCGCCGTAACCGACGCACCATCAGGAATCTTTTGGAGGAACGCGCGCTTCCGTTCGATGTCTGCGCGGTCAGCGTTTTGCTCATGCAACTCGGACGCAACAAACCTGACCGGCCCGATCCAGAATTGTCCGACGAGGCAGGTAACCAGCAGCAGACATGCTATCGCTGATGCGGTTCCGATGGAGGGCGAAGCTCCTGCGACGCCGCTTTCAGTCCGAAGAGATATTCCGGCCGGGCTCGGAGGAGCTCGCCCCTCCGTCGAAGAGTCTGGCTGGCTGCGTCTCCCAAGGATTACCAGCGCCTCCACCGTTGCGATCCAGAATAGCGGCACCAACGGCGCCGCATAATGAAAGTAGATGGTCCATTCCGATGATCGCCAGGAGAGGAGGTGTTGGAGCGCGATCGGCGCGGAGATCAAAAGCCACCGGGGACGCAGGAGCGGCAGCGCCAGAAATGGCACCAGCAGTCCGCAGATTAAGTTTCCGTGGGTCAGCGCGTGCCAGGCCGCGCCAAACATCAGTTGCGGCCTGGTGATCGCGTTCCACAGGATTTCACCGCCGGTTCTGCCTAACCGGTCATACAAGCTCAAATAGTCGATGTGTCCGGCATTGAACGCGGGCGTAATCAGCTTGGTGCAAACGGCGAACCACGCCGCGGCGATGATCAGCGGGAAACCAAACCATCGCAGCAGTTCTGCCGGCCGATCGCGCCGCTTAATCACCATGAACACGACGGAATACGCGGCCAGGAGCAGGGCCATGTTTTCCTTACAGGCCAGCACTGCGACGAAGCAGACCCAGTACAGCCCGATCTGCCTAACAATCCGGCTGTAGAACATCAGCAGCAACATCGGCGCAGCCAACGCTTCCGGATGAAATTCGTGGAGAGCGATGTATCCGGTAGCCGGAGCCACCAGTAGCGCGCTGGCCAGCACGGCCGCAGTAAACGGTTTGAAGCTGCGCCGGGCCAATCGGTAGCCGATTGGCGCCATGCCGGCCAACGCGGCATTCTGGACCGCTACAAACACCATTGGATGTCGGATCAGGCCAAAGATCGGCGCAAACAGGAAGACGATCGGTTCCACGTGATTGCCTAACAACGGGACATGCTCGACCGAAACATCGAGCCGGCCGTGGATCAGCTGCCAGATCGCCTGAACGTAATAAGCCAGATCAAAGGTTCTGTATTGGAAGTTGGCCCACCGCAGCCACGAAATACCAGTCCACGCTATGCACATGAAACCGGCAAAGACCCACAAGCCGATGTTGTACGCGTCGTCCCGCGGATGATCAGTCGGCTCGTTCGCCAGCATCCGACGATCTTGCATCCCGGAGTGATCTGCAGACGTAATCCTCACCGGGAGGGGCGCTGCGTCATCTCGCTGTTTTCGATGCAAAGTCCGCACTAGTCGAAACTGTGGTCTCCCGGCCGATCTGTTATTCAGCAGAAGACCGGCACCGCCCACGTAAATCTGCGAAAACTTGAATAAGATGTGAATCGCCGCGGGTTTGCGCCGTTTGCAAACCACTGTCGCAAACCGCGGCTGCGGCTTCAGGGCGACCAGCCGCCATCAGGGTGCGAGCGAGTTCAAGTTGAATACGGGTATCACCGGGAGTGAGCACCAGCGCCTTCGCGAGACAGTTCGCTGCGTGCTCGAATTGTCCGTTCGCATTAAGGGCTGCGCCAAATTCGATGTAGCGATCCGGGTTGGCAGGGTCGAGCCGAATCGACTGCCAACTGGTTGCCAGAGCTTCCTTGTTCCGGCCTTGCCTCAAATAGGTCCGACCCAGGCTGGCAAGGATCTGCGGATTGTGGGGCTCCAGCTCAAGCGCCGCTCGGAACTCAGCCTCCGCTTCCGCTGGCCTATCCTGTCGTTCCCGAATATTGCCAAGATTATTATGAGCCTGGACGTATCGCGGATTGTCCTGCAAGGCCGATTGGTAACATGCCACCGCCGAAACCAGATCCCCGCGCTGCTTGAAGATAATCCCAAGGTTGTTCTGCAAGGCCCACACGTGCGGGTTCTCATTCAGAACCGCGCGACAGTACGTTTCCATAGACTCATAGATACTGCACCGGCGCCAGGTCTGAACCAGCAACAGCACGGTGGCTACCCCTAACAAGGCGTACAACGATACGATGCGGGGCCGTGAACCTCTTTGAACCAGGCAGACGAAACCCGCCGCCATCGCGGCGAATACCCCGGGTGCTGCCAGATATTGCCACCAGTCCGCAGTGGCTGCTTGCTGTTGCAAGGTCATCCAAACCAGCCCAAGAATGGGCAGTAGCATCCAAACATAATATCCGCCGGCGGCCAGCAACGGACGTCCCCACCCATTTCGCTTCCACAAAAATAGTGCCAACACCAGAGCCAGGAGAACACCGGGAAGGTATGTCGTTAGGGAGGCCAATGCCGGATTCCAGACAGGAGACATCGGGCTGAGACCGACAGGCAGGAACAGCTGGCCGAGATAAAGCCAGGGCAGCGAACCGGCTCTCACGGCACGACTGGTTAGGCCAGACGGGGCAAGTCCATAATCAGTCGCGGCAGACTGGAAATGCATGGTGACGACCGCAATCGCAACCGCGATGGCCGCAAATGGCGCGATGTAAATTACATCACGGCGGGTCAGCTTCCGGTTCATCCAATAAATACATGTCAATAACACCACCGGCAGACCTACGACCGCGCCTTTGCTTGCTCCTGCTAATACGAACAGACCGGCGGACGCCCAAAGGAGTCTCGAGTCGCCCCGCTTGTATCCGGCGATGAACACAAGGATCGATCCAAAGAAAAACACGGCAGACAGGGTATTCTTGCGCTCCGCAATCCAGGCGACGGAAGCGACGTTGACCGGATGGATGGTGAAAATCAGCGCTGCCAACCAGGCTCCCGGAATTCGCATGGCGACCAGTATCCGCCACAGCAAGACGGCGGCAGTAGCGTGCAGGAGGATGTTCACCACGTGGTAGCCGATCGCGGTGTTCTGCCACAATCGCTGTTCCAGCCAGAACGTGGTCAGGGTTAACGGGGTGTAATCGCACGTTTTGCCCGCCCAGACTTGGGCGAGACCATGAAGTGCTTTTAGCTGTGGGTTGGCGGTAAGCAACAGGTCGTCGTCCCAGATGAACCCGGCGGTAATCGCCGGCAGGTAGGCAATCACCGCAATCAAGATCAACACCGCTGCGCCAAGCTGCACGCGCTTCAGGGGCAACGGAATTGGCCTGTAATCGAACGTCTCCACCGCAGGCCCGAACAGCAAGTTTCGTGGCATCCATCCTGCAGCGATTTCCCGGCAGAAAGTCGCCGATGTTACCACGTCATCTCCATCGCTCCTCCCGGAAATCGGTTACGGTTGTCATTCCAACGCTCAACGAGGCAGAAAACATCGAGCCGTTGTTAAACCAGATTTTCAGCGACGGTAACTCTTCCCTGCGATTGGAGGTGTTGTTCGTCGACGATGGGTCCACGGATTCAACCTGCGACCTGATATCCCGCTTCAGCGAAAGCTTTCCAGTACGGCTATTACAACGGGACGAGCCCACGAACGGACTCGCTGGCGCTGTGATTGCCGGCGCGCGCGCAACAACCAATGCGTGCGTCGTCGTCATGGATGCTGACCTAAGCCACCCTCCCAACACGATTGCTGATCTTGTGGCACCGATTCTAGAGGGATCAGAGGACATGGTTATCGGCAGCCGTTACGCACCTGGAGGACGAACCCCGGGATGGCCGTGGTGGCGCCGCTGCATGTCACGACTGGCGTGTTTGCTCGCTGCGCCTCTGACGACCGTCAAAGATCCACTTTCGGGATTTTTCGCCACGCGGCGCAATGCAATCCTTGGCTGTGAAGGAAATGCAGCCGCCGGATTCAAGATCGCGCTCGAGTTGATTGTGAAGGGAGGGAAGCACCTCCGCGTTCGTGAGATCCCGGTAGTATTTCACGACCGCTTGCGGGGGGAATCCAAGATGCGACCGCGTGTGCTCCTGATCTACCTCAGGCGCCTGAGCGCGCTCCTGCTACAACAGGTCGTGAGCGAAATGCCTTTTTCCGGTCAAGGGACCGTTATGCGTTCCCGCGGACACGGATCAGGCACTAACCTGCGCACCGCTACGACGACACCGGCGGCTGCCCCGTGACCGAGACTTAGTCGGTTGGGAAAGGCCCCCTCGGCCGCCTCATGGGTGATAGCGTTTACAAACGACCCAGGCTCATCTAATAGTGAGCGGCTGAGATTTTCTTCGATCCACCAAAAAAGGGAAGGGTGGCTGAGTCCGGTTTAAGGCACTCGACTCGAAATCGAGCGTGGGGTTAAACCCACCGTGGGTTCGAATCCCACCCCTTCCGCCAGTGAGCAAGCACGGCTAACGTCCAAGATATTTTACCAAGCTGTGGTAGCGACACTCCGGAGATTCGAACGCAGTTCGACTGGCGGGGCGGCTCAGCCGCAAGGGTTCTAATCCCGCAATCCCGGGATCACTTTCCAGAGCCAGCGCCAAAGCGCTGGATAATCCCACCCCTTCCGCCAATGAGCAAGCACGGCTAACGTCCGAAATATTTTACTGAGCTGTGGTAACGACACTCTGGAGATTCGAACGCAGTTCGACTGGCGGGGCGGCTCAGCCGCAAGGGTCCTAATCCCGCAATCGCGGATCATTCTCCAAAGCCAGCGCCAAAGCGCTGGATAATCCCACCCCTTCCGCCAGTGAGCAAGCACGGCTAACGTCCAAAATATTTTACCCAGCTGTGGTAACGACACTCTGGAGATTCGAACACAGTTCGACTGGCGGGACGGCTCAGCCGCAAGGGATTTCCACGACCTGCCATGAATTTAGGCTATTTACGTAAGTTGTCGGTGGGTTTAAGGTCCTGACCGGCGAAGGGATAAGGGGCCAAAATTTTTTGATTTTTTCGGCTTGCTCACCCGTCACCCCCAGCTGCATCTTGTGTGTCCGGCAGGCGCGACTCCCCATATCTTGTGTTACCGACCGTTGTTTAGGGTCGTTCACGGTCTGTTCACAGGATTTTGGCAGGCTCGTTGCCTCGTAATCAAAAGTTATTCACAGCTATTAACAATTCCTAACCGTCAACCGCCATCCCGCCATGATCCAACTCAAACCAGGCATCCCTCACTCGTCCTTATCGAAATCACGTAAGCCAACCGGCCGTACCAAGCGTTCGGTCAAGCGTAAGAAGGATGAAGGCCTGAAGTTCGAGCGCGTTTTTAGCGACCCGAACCTTTCGCCATTTCATCAAGTCGAATGGGAACATCGTAGCGCCGAAATCACGGACGACAGCGGAAAAGTCATTTTCAAACAGGACGAGGTAGAGGTGCCGAAGAGCTGGACGGCACTGGCCACCAAGATCGCGGTCTCAAAATATTTCTACGGCGACATCGCTAACGGCACCGATCCCAGTCGCGGCGGGCGCGAGACGTCCGTTAGGCAGCTGATTCATCGAGTCACCCGGACGATCACCGACTGGGGAATTGCCGACGGATATTTCGCGAATACCCAGGCCGCAGAAACCTTCTACGACGAACTGACCTGGTTATGCGTGAACCAGCACGGCGCGTTTAATTCACCAGTGTGGTTCAACGTTGGTCTGTATCACCAATACGGGATCGGAAAAGAGGCCGGACTCGGCAACTACTTTTACAACCGCACCACGGGTGAGGCAGAACGGGCTCCAACTCAATATGAGTACCCGCAGGCCAGCGCCTGTTTCATTCAATCGGTCGACGACACGATGGAAGACATCATGCGCCTCGCCACCAGCGAAGCCATGCTCTTCAAATACGGCAGCGGCACCGGAACGGATCTTTCGACCTTGCGCTCGACCCGTGAAAAACTGAGTGGCGGTGGCAAACCAAGTGGGCCGTTGTCGTTCCTGAAGGTCTACGACCAGGTTGCGAACGTGGTCAAAAGCGGCGGCAAAACCCGGCGCGCGGCCAAGATGAACACGCTGAAAGATTGGCATCCCGACATCGAGGAATTCATCGACGCCAAGCAGACCGAGGAAAAGAAGGCGTGGGCGCTGATCGAACACGGATACGACGGCAGCTACAACGGCGATGCCTACGGATCGGTCATGTATCAGAACGAGAATCTTAGCGTACGGGTCAGCGACGAATTCATGCATGCCGCGCTGGAAGGCCGGGAGTGGTGGACGCGTCGCGTCGGGAATGGCCAGCCGTGCGAATGCAAAGATGCTCGAACTCTGCTGCGCAAAATTGCCGAAGGCACGCACATCTGCGGCGATCCGGGCATGCAATTCGATACCACAATTCACAAGTGGCACACCTGCAAAGGCACCGGCCGGCAGAACTCTACCAATCCCTGCTCCGAGTACCTGTTCCTGGACGACACGGCGTGCAACCTCGCGTCACTGAACCTCATGAAGTTTAAGACGGATGACGGCAGCTTCGACGTGGAACGTTTCAAGGCCGCGGTTCGCCTGTTCATTACCGCTCAGGAAATCCTGGTGGATAACGCCAGTTATCCGATCAAGGAAATCGCCGAGAATTCGCACATCTTTCGCACGCTTGGCCTGGGCTACGCCAACCTCGGCTCGTTAGTCATGAGCTATGGCTACGGCTACGATAGTGTTGAAGGCCGGGCCCTGTGCGGGGCAATCACCTCCATCATGACCGGGGAAGCTTACGCCCAGAGCGCGCTCTTGGCAGCTGGGATGGGCGCGTTCCCCGGTTATCGCGATGCTCGCGCCAGCGGCGTTCCCAAGCCGGTCGCTAAAGACAATGTCGGCTCGATGCTCGAAGTGATGGATCTCCACCGTTGTGCGGTAAACGAAATCGCGGACGTCGCCGAGTTCGCCGATCTGAAGGTGCAAGCGGCCAAGGTTTGGGATCGGACGGCGCGGTTAGGCAAAAAACATGGCTACCGTAATGCCCAGGTGACGGTGCTGGCGCCCACCGGCACAATCAGCTTCCTGATGGATTGCGACACCACCGGAATCGAACCCGATCTGGCGCTGGTGAAGTACAAGTTATTGGCCGGAGGCGGCATGCTCAAAATCGTTAACCAGACGGTAAAGCCGGCGTTGGAGAAGCTCGGCTACAACTCGGAAGAGATCGAGCGCATCATCGCGCACGTCGACGCGTTCGACACAATCGAAGACGTTCCCGACAGCGATGGCACTACGATTTCGTCCGGACTGAAACCGGAACACCTGCCGATCTTCGATTGCGCGTTCAAGCCACACAAAGGTCTGCGAGCCCTTGGCTATATGGCTCATCTCCGGATGATGGCCGCGGCTCAGCCTTTCCTCAGTGGGGCAATCTCCAAGACGGTTAATTTGCCGGAATCGGCGACCGTTGAAGACATCATTAATAGCTACGTCGAAGGCTGGCGCATGGGTCTCAAATCCATTGCAATCTATCGTGAAGCCTCCAAGCGCTCCGCGCCGCTGAATACGCGCAAGACCAAAGACATGGGCGGAAGCGACAGCGAGGCTGCCCTGGATTTGACCCTCGACCGCGAAGACTTTCAGAATCGAATCCTCGAACTCGAACAGGAACTCAGCCTGGTTCGGAGTCGGGCAGATCGGCCCGTTAGGCATCGGATGTCCGACACCCGGATGTCGTTGACGCATAAGTTCGAAATCGCCGGCCACGAAGGCTACATCACAGTTGGCCTGTATGAAGATGGACAACCTGGTGAGTTGTTCATTCACATGGCCAAGGAAGGCAGCACTATCGGTGGATTGATGGATACGATCGGAACCCTGACATCAGTCGCGCTGCAATACGGAGTACCGCTGGAAAGTCTGGTGAAGAAATTCGCTTATCAACGGTTCGAGCCGAGCGGTTTTACGAAGAACCCAGATATCCGCAACGCGACCAGTATCACCGATTACGTCTTCCGCTGGCTCGGCTGCCAGTTCATTAGCGGCTATAAAGAAGCTACTTCGCCCAATCGCGGTCAAACCGAGCTGCCGTTAAAAGAGATCCCGGAGATGGAGAAAAAAGCACTGAACCGCCCGGTGTCGGACCTCGCCCAAAACGGCGACAAAGAGTTGATTGATATCGCGATCACAGCCTCCAGCACGGAGATCACGATGAACGGCAACAGCCATGCCGACCGCGTCAAAGAAGCGCTCGGCGGCATTTTCATGGACTTGATTTGCTCGAGCTGCGGTAGCGAAAAGGTGATCCGCGCCGGCGCGTGCGGGGTCTGCACCGAGTGCGGGACGAGCCAGGGCTGCAGCTAAGGGGATCAAAGTCCGAAAGACAGTCTTAGCGTGAGGAGAACACTCGCAGTTGCTGTAGCGGGCGCTGCGATGTTTCTCTCGGCCTGCAAGGCGCATCAGGACGAACCCCGCCCGAGCAAAGGAGTTACCGATCCGGCTTTTGATTGGGAGCGTCCGCTAGCGCCGGGCGACTCCGGCAATCGCAATTGGTTCAAAGTGCTGACGTTCAACAGCACAAAATCTCTGAACGACACAACAAAATGGCTGATCTGGGCGATCGATCGCTATGGCCACGTAAAATCCGGCATTCAGACGATGGACATCAGCAAGGTGAGTATCGACCACTGCACCTTGCGTTGTTTTGAACGTCGAGTGGAGCATCTGAATGAACGGGAAGAGGGCGTCACTCGCGAATCGCAGCTTGCGATCCCGCTGGCCGACGTTGATCTGCAGCTGCGAGATCCGGAAGCATCATCCGAATACATCCGTTTTAGCCTAACGAAGAACACGGAAATCAGCAGGCGCTATCTTGAGCATGGCCAGGAGATAGGAAGTCGACGCGAACCGGAGGGCGATATTTTGCTGCCGATTCGAAATGAAGACCATATTTGCGAGCGAATGGTTTGGGCACTGGTCCACGCTTCCAAATTGTGCGGGGCAAAAGTGAAAACTCAGTTCGGCCGCGAGTGAACTCGCCGGAAGCACCAAATTCTAAACTCCAAGGCACAGGGGAATCTGCACTCGCTTTGATATTCAATGGAGCAGAGCCGCGGTAGACGCGTCGGATTTGGGACTTCGATTTTGGAGCTTCTTTGGGATTTGATGTTGGAATTTGGTGCTTCCGGCCGGTTTCCAGGTCATAAACGAGATAACAGTTGGCCTCGGCCCTGCCGCTGAAAACCCCCCGCGTCAGGTAGACAAACCCGCCGGTCTGGCTACAGTTCCCCGCCCGCCGAAAGCCGGCGATTCCACCTATGGCAATGACTGACGCGGAAGCGCAAAGACAAAAGGAAATTCAACAGGCGGAGGAACTATTCCTCGGCGGCCCCGAAGTCCTCGGGTTCACCAAGGGACTGTTTCTCGGCCGGTTTATCTCAGATTGGGTAATGCCTTATCCGCGCATTCCGGCCGCCCAGCAAACCGAGCTCGATCAAACGATGACTGAGCTCCGCAAAATGCTGGATCAGGAGCTCGATCCCACTCAGGTCGACCGCCAGGCCGACATTCCGCGGAACGTGATTGACGGGCTCGGTCGTGTCGGCGTTCTGGGGATGACCGCGCCGAAGGAATTCGGCGGCCACGGTTTTTCGCAGATGGCCAATTGCAAGATCCTCGAGGAGATCGGCACCCGATGCGCTTCAACTTCGGTGTTTGTGAATGCGCATCACTCGATCGGAATCCGCGCATTACTCCTCTTCGGCACACGCGAACAGAAAGAAAAATGGCTGCCGAAGCTGGTTACGGGCGAGTGGCTTGGCGCCTTCGCTTTAACCGAAGAGCAAGCTGGGTCTGACGCGGCCAACGTCCAAACCCGCGCGACTCCGAGCGAAGATGGCTCGCATTACATTTTAAGCGGCGAAAAGCGTTATATCACCAACGCATCAATCGCGCACGTGCTCACTGTCATGGCGCGCACTCCGGTCCCGGGCAAGCCGGGTAAAGATGCAATCACGGCGTTCATCGTCACACCGGACATGCCGGGATTCACCATGTTGGAAGCCCGCATGCCGAAAATGGGGATCCGCGGCACGGCTACAGGTCGCTTCGCGCTGCGCGACGTCCGTGTCCCGAAAGAAAATATTCTCGGTCCGTTAGGCAAAGGTTTGCGCGTGGCGCTGACGGTCCTTGATTTCGGACGGACGACGTTTGGCGCTTGTTGCACCGGCGCAGCCAAGACTTGCCTGCGGCTGGCAATCAACCACGTCAAGAACCGTAAACAGTTCAATAAAACCTTGGCCGATTTTCACCTAGTCCAAAAGAAAATCGCGAAGATGGCGGCTGACGCATACGCGATGGAAGCGATGACTACGGCTACGGCATCGTTCATCGACCGTGGCTTGGAAGATTACATGCTGGAGACGGCAATGTTAAAGGTCTTCACCACCGAGCGGTTGTGGGAAATTATTAATGAGACGTTCCAGGTGCACGGCGGGGCTGCTTATTTCAACGATCTGCCGCTCGAACGGATGGTGCGCGACGCGCGAATCAACCAGATTGGGGAAGGAGCCAACGAAGTCCTGACATCGTTCATCGCATTGGTGGGAATGCGGGGACCGGGCATGGAATTCAAAGAGGTTTACGACAGCATGATGAACCCGCGCAGCGGCCGGATCGGCAAAGCGTTTTCAGCCGGCATGAACCGGCTGGGGTCGGCTGTCCGAATGCCCTCGGTGCCGGTGCAAAGCCCGGCCCTGCGGGGACACGCCGGGCAGCTCAGCCGCATCATCTGGCGATTCAGCCTGGCCGTGAACCGGGCGCTGATCACCTACCGCGAACCGATTCTCGACATGCAGCTGGTCCAGGAGCGCATCGCCAACGTGGCGATGGATCTGTTTGCTTCAGCCTGTGTTCTTAGCCGTTGGGACGCCGATCTGCAAGCCGGCCGCCGTAACGGAGACTCGCTAGCGCCTAACAACAGTGCGGCAGATTTGTTTCTTCGGCAATCGTTTCGGCGGATGCGTGGTTGGATCGCCGGACTCGGCGACAATGACGATAAAGAGACGCTGGCAACTGCTGCTTCATTGCTGCAGCACAAATAAAGAGCTACTCCTAATCTGTTGTTAAAGCATGGCTAGCGACCAAGTGATCGTTCGCCTAGCGAATCTTCATCCGCGCGCGATCCATGTCGGACGCGGCGCATCTGCTTACCCAAACGCTAGAGAGCAGTTCGGAGTTGCGCTATCAACTCCTTGGCCGCCCACCTACGGTGTCGATCTAGACTGCCTGATTACCGCTCGGCCAGTGGCCATGCGATACGCCTTGATTTCCGACTGGAGCGCCTGTGACAGAGCGGGGTTCGAATCAGTCAGAGCGAGTGCCCGTTGGCCAGTCTGCACGGCTTCAGCCGAACGACCGCAGGCCGCGTAAGCGGCGGCAAGGATGCGCAACACTACCGGCTGATTTCCATGGCTAATTTCGTTAGCTCGCTGGGCCCAGATCAGAGCCTCTTCGCCATTCCTAATTTTCAAATCGCTGCTGGTGGCAAGAATCCAGGCCAACGCGTTGATTGAATCGAGCTCATTTGGAGAAAGTTGGAGCGCACGACGATAATGACTGACCGCTTCAGTCAATCGATTTTCCTGCACCAGCATCGTGGCCAGTCGCTCATGTGATAATGCGTCTTCGGGCGGGGTAGCTACGACCTTGGTGTACTCAGCGACTGCTTCATGCAGCTTGCCTTCGCGAGCCAGCATGGCCGAGAGGTTTGATCGGGCATCGGCAAAATCAGATCGGATAACGAGCGCAGCCCGGTAGTGATCGATAGCCGCCTCAAGATCACCTTTTTCAGCGAGTGCGTTGCCAATACTATTTTCGATGATCGCCGGACTCAGATGATTGTGCGTTTCGAGCCTTGGAGTGATGCGTAATGCGGCCTGGTAGTGAACAATCGCTTCATCAATCCTATCTTCCTTCACCAGGATGGCCGCGACGTTGTTGTGAGCAACCTCGTTGTGCTCAGTGACGGCAAGTGCGTGGCGCCACAACGTCTCTGAATCTTTCCAGAAAGAAGTCTGGATTGAAGCGCGCCAGGCTAACAGGAAAATGACGGCGAGTCCCACCGTTGACGTCCACCGGTTAGCCAGAGGATGAAGCCTTGCCAAATCAGCGACGTACCAAACGGTCGCCAGCGTCAATCCGATGCTGGGAAGATAAGTGTATCGGTCGGCGTGAGCCTGCAAGCCAACCTGAACGAAGCCGCTTACCGGAATAAGACCCACAACGTACCAACACCAACCGACGAGCAAAAATGGTTGCCGCTCGCTTCGCCGGATTACCACCGCGGTAACGAGCAACAAAAACAGGGCTGTGCCGATAATCTTGAAAAGCGAGTGTCCATCTGCTTGCGGGTAAAAAACCGCGAGTTTGAAAGGCCATAGCATCTGGCCGACATAGGTGACATAAGCGTCCGCCGCGTTAGCCAGCCTGGCCGTCAGCGGCGCGACTTGATTGTATTCGACTGTCTGCCGTTGGACAACGAGCGTGACCACAGCCGAGATGGCGGACAAAATGAGCAAAGGAATTTTCTCGAGAAAAATACGCGATCGAAAAAAAGGAAATCGGTCTCGCTGAATCGGTTCACTGTCCATATCCGAAGCGCGAAGATGCGCCTGGATGCGCCGGAGCGGCCAGTAATCGAGGAGCAACAGCAATAGCGGCAACGTGACGACCGTCGGCTTGGACATCAGCGCCAGCGCAAAACAGACGAGCATGCGCAGATAACACTGGATGCGCTGATCGCGCACGTAGTGAGCATAGGCCATGATCGTGAGCACGAAGAAAACACCACTTAGGACATCTTTCCGCTCGGCGACCCAGGCGACCGACTCGACGCGGAGCGGGTGAACAGCGAAGACGGCAGCGACCAGCGCTGATCGCCAGATGTTGGATGTCATCGAACGCAGCGCGCCAAACAGCAAAAGTGACGTCGCTACATGGAGCAGGACATTGACCAGGTGATGACCTCCCGGATTCAATCCCCAAAGCTGACAGTCCAGCATGTGAGACAGCGTTGTGAGGGGATGCCAGTTCTGGGCGTGCGGTTCGACAAACGCCGTAACGATCCCATTTATCGTTAGACCGTTTGTAATGCGGGGATTCTCGTAAACGTAGGTCTGAT
The DNA here is from genome assembly GCA_045809745.1 of Chthoniobacterales bacterium. GTDB lineage: Bacteria > Verrucomicrobiota > Verrucomicrobiia > Chthoniobacterales > UBA10450 > DATFCK01. The sequence goes on from JBJMXE010000099.1 coordinate 17,532, forward strand.
CATCATAATTGATGAAGCGGTGCTCCACGGTTTGGCCAAACACCGCGAAAATGAGCAGGGCAAGGCCCGCGTAGACCGCAATTACGCTGGGGCCGATAGCACGGTCCGCAGATCCAGCAGGGACCGGTTCGGCACAGTTCCTACGGCCGATCCCAAACTCAGTTTGCGGCAAATGAAGGCTCGACATTGGCAAGGCCACGGCTCTTTGCGGCGACGGCCTGTCGGTAAAGCACGATGCTGCCGGCTATCAAAACGGCCCAGGGCCATGCTGCCCATGGCGTCCAAATCGTGTTCAGTTGGTTCGTTGAGATCGCGAGATACCACGGCAACCCGTGCGCGGTGACGTTGTAGAAGAAGAAGAGAAAGAGCGAGCTACTGATTGTCAGCCACAGGTAAAACGCAGGCGAAAGGAATAGGATGAACGGCGCAAGCCACACCATGTACTGCGCGCAGACCCCCGGTGAGAACACGAAAAATACGATCCACGCATAGCCCATCGATTCGGTTAGGCTTCGGGCGGGAAGTGCCCGCCGACGCCAGGCGATACACAATACAGTGCCGATAATCACCGCTTTGAGGCAGGCCACCACAATTCTTTGAGCGGGAGAGAATCCTTCAAACCAAACGAAACTAAATGCCGCCATACCGGTCATTCGAAACCAGTAGGTAATGCCCCAGATCCCCCAGTAGCTGCCGTAGGAGAGAACGCTCCGGATGAATAATGTGGGGAAGTTCAGGAGTGGCTCGGACCAAAGCGCCAGGAAAACCAGAGCTGCCGGCACCAAAAATCTGATCGTTGCACGGCGGTGCCACCAAAACAGCATTACGATTGGGAACAGCAGGACCGGCGACACTTTGATCTGACAGCTCATCGCGAAAAACAGGCCGCACAGGGAAGGTCGATTGCGCATCGCCGCCGAGACTGCCGCGACGAGGAAGAACACCATCACCGGATCCGTGTTTCCATGAAAGCCGGAAACCATGATGGATACAGGGCTCACCGCAAAAATAACAATGG
>JBJMXE010000100.1:0-19842 GCA_045809745.1 Chthoniobacterales bacterium
ACGAGACGAGCTACGAACTTCCAACCCCCCGGTTCCGAAGCGTCACCCGCCTCCGGTGTCCCTCCGTTTAATCACTCGAGCGAAGATGATGAGGTGCGACGCGATGATCAGTGGGACCAGGAACGTTGGCAGCAACATCAGTGGCAATGTTCGGAGTGGAGCCATTCCTTGCCAATCGGTTAGACCGACCCGGCGCGCGTTGAACACAACGAAGAGAATGTCGAACAAGCCGAACGTATTCCAGATGAGGACCGCAGGTCGAGGCGACTGACGATTGAGGGCGCGATGCCAGCTCAAGAGAATCGCAGCACCCGCGGCGGTAGCAATATCGCCGATCGCGGCCGGCCGAGCGAATCGGCATGAAAGTTCGCCATGTCGGCAAAGAACGAGAAAATAAACGCCTACGAACCGTGTTAGATGCAGCGCGATGAGTGCAGAACTGTCTGCCAGGCGCATCCACCGGTTAAGAACAGGCACCTTCCAACAGCCCAATAGAGCCAGAGCGGTTAAACTCCAGACCGTCAGCGCGACAGCCGACGCTGAGGCTGAGTTGAAAATGTCCGTTAGGCCGACCACACCCGCGATACAGAACCAGATCGTGAGAACAAGCAGAACAGACTTCGTTTCAGCTTTCATCTTGTAGAGGTGCTTGCCGCGGCGAGCACCTGTTTAACCCCAGGACAGGCGGTTGGCAAAACCGCCTCTACAACTCAAACCCACAAGCTTGCTCCCGTTCTTAAGGGCATTGTTTTCGCGTCATTTCGCGGATCCTCTCAGGAAAGCATTTCTGCGACGGCCGCTGCTACGTGGATTTTCGTAGTGTTCAACAGCGGGATTCCGTTATGCGCTTCGTCCCGCAGGATTAATGGAATCTCGGTTCCGCCAAGAATGACTGCATCGATCCCGTGCTCCGCCGCCATTTTATCGACGATCGCCAGCAATCCGTTGCGCGTCTCATCTCTAAACACGCCCTCCACCAGCTCATTCATATACTTGTCGTGAATGAAGTCCTGGTCCGACGCGGCCGGACTGACAACGTCGATTCCGTATTTGGCAAAAATCTTCGGATAAAAACCGGCTTTGATCGTAAACGTGGTCGCGAACAAACCTGCACGTTTCAGATTCATTCGCTTCGCCACCGCCGCTGTTGCTTCAACAATGCTAATCAATGGGATCGGCGATTGCCGCTGCACCTCATCGAACACCAAGTGGGGCGTATTGGCGGCAATTAATCCGACCTCCGCCCCGGCCCGCGCCAGGTTGTGGATTTCCTGAACCAAATACTGGGCGATCCCGGGCAGATTGCCGCTGCTGATCAGCGAACGCCCCTTATCCAGATCGATGCTGTTAATGAAGAACTGGGGATAACTGCCGTCAGGCTTCAACCGGCGGTAGGTGGCGATAATCGAACTGTAGTAGTCGATGGTCGATTCGGGCCCAACCCCTCCGATCATGCCAAGCGTTTTCATTTAGACTGTTAAGGCTTCTTGATCGAAACGATAACACCGCAACCGCCATGAGTAACTATCCACGACACGCTTTTATTACAGCCGCGACCCTGATCGGGTTAGCCTTATGCTTGCCGCTTCGGGCGCAAGAAGAGGAGGTTCGCCCAAGCCAGCCCTCTGATTCGCCCGCAGCAGCAGCAGCTTCCCCAACGGCCGCAGCGACGACGCCCCCGCTGTCGTCCGCGGTCACACCTTCTCCGGCCCCGAGCGGTCCGCCGCAGCTAACCGATGTGCTCTTCAAAAGTTTGAAGGCGCGCTCGATCGGACCCGCTGTGATGGGCGGGCGCGTATCCGATATCGCGATCGATCCGCGAAACCCGTTTATATTTTACGTAGGCCTCGCACATGGCGGCGTGTTCAAGACTGGCGACAACGGGGTGTCATTCGATCCTATTTTCGACAAGCAACCAGCGCTTTCAATTGGAGCTATCGCGGTGGCGCCTTCGGATTCGGATGTCCTCTGGGTTGGAAGCGGTGAAGCGAACGATCGTAATTCGTCCGGCTGGGGCAATGGTGTCTATCGCAGCACCGATGGCGGTGAGAACTGGCAAAATGTGGGGCTGAAAGACAGCCGCGCGATCGGCCGAATCGTCGTTCACCCGAAAAATCCGGACACGGCCTACGTCGCAGCAAGCGGTCACCTTTGGGTCGATGGCGGAGACCGAGGTTTGTTTAAGACCACGGACGGCGGCAAGACGTGGAAGCTCGTGCTGCAAGCTCCTGCGCCGCAGAACGCGCGGACGGGATGTTGCGATGTCGCATTGGATCCATCGAATCCGGAAATTGTTTATGCCGCACTGTACGCGCGACGGCGAACTCCGTGGAGCTTTACCGCCGGCCCAGATGCGACGGATGGCCAGGACGTGGGCGGCATTTTCAAAAGCACTAACGGCGGAGCAACCTGGAAGAAACTGGCTGGCGGTTTACCAGCTCAAACCGGTCGCATCGGCTTGGCCGTCAGTGCGTCGAATCCAAAAATTGTGATGGCGATTGTTCAAAGCTTCGAGGGCGGCTCGGGGCAGTTAACCGATCTCCGAAGCAAGAGCGGCGGCGTGTTCCGGTCGGAAGACAGTGGTGAAAAATGGACGCGGATGAGTGCTATCGATCCCCGGCCATTCTATTTCAGCCAGATCCGGATCGATCCTGCGAACGACCAGCGGATTTACGTTCTGGAATTCGCCGTCCTGGTTTCGGACGATGCCGGCCGCAATTTTCGGGAAGATCTTTCGGAAAAACTTCACCCCGATTGCCATGCCTTCGCCATTCAGCCGGGCAGCGCGCCGCCGCCTAAGCCGCCAAAGCCAGAAGACAAGAACAAGCCGCCGAAGCCACCGGTAAGCCAACGTTTGTTGCTCGGAACCGACGGCGGTGTTTATCAAAGCTTTGCCGGCGGAAAAAACTGGGATCATCTCAACAAAATCCCAGCCGGCGAGTATTATCGGATCTCGTTAGACGACACCAAACCTTATTTCCGGATCGCCGGTGGCCTTCAGGATAACGAAAACTGGGTCGGGCCGAGCGGGGTGCAAAGTAAAGAAGGTATTCAGAACTCGGATTGGACCGCACTTGCTGGAGGCGACGGCTTCTACGTTTTGTTCGACCCAACCGATCACGACACGTTCTACGCGGAGAGTCAGGAAGGTGAAATTCATCGGATTAATTTACGGAACGGGGAGCTGCGTCGACTCCGGCCTCAGCCGGCAGAAGGCCAACCGCGATATCGATTCCATTGGAATTCGCCAATGGTGATGAGCAAACACAATCCCGGAGTGATTTATCTCGGCGGCAATTGCGTGTTCAAACTGACCGACCGAGCTGAAAAATCATCGGTAATTAGCCCGGACCTCACTCACAACGATCCGGCCAAGACTGTCGCCGTGGGGAGCGGCGCGGAAAATTACGGGGTTGTATTCTCGTTAGCCGAGTCACCGAAGCGCGCCGGTCTGCTATGGGCGGGGACGGACGATGGCCGCTTATGGTTGACTGAGAACGACGGCGGCAAGTGGACCGAGCTGACCGCAAATCTTCCAGAACCCGCTCGGGGCCAGTGGATCGTGCGAATCGAGCCGGGTGGGCAGGATCCGAACGTGGCATACGTGGTCACTAATGCCTACCGAACTGGGGATGATCGTCCAATGGTACTGCGGACTGCCGATCTCGGTAAAACTTGGCAGTCAATCGTGGGAGATCTTCCCGCGAATACTCCGTTGGAAGTTGTCCGGGAAGATCCCGTAAATCCCAAATTGCTATATGCCGGAGCACATTTCGGCATTTTTGCCTCGTTCGATTTGGGAACCCATTGGGTTCGCATCGGCGACGTTCCAGCGGTGCGTGTCGATGATCTGCAAATACATCCGCGGACTTCCGACCTGGTGATTGCCACACATGGGCGCAGTATTGCGATCCTGGACGATGTCGTGCCGCTGCGGGAACTGACTCCCGAAATAGTGAATAAACCGGCGCACCTGTTCACGGTTAGGCCAGTCACCGGCGCCTATCTACAGCCGGGGTATGCAGAGAATCACGGCAAAGGCGTTTATCGCGGCCAAAATCCGCCTGAAGGCGCGATCTTCACGGTATGGGTGAAGGAATTTACGGGCGATGAAATCAAAATTTCCGTTAGCAAAGCGAGCGGTCAGCCAGTAGCGAATTTGAAAGCTCCCGGTGCACCAGGTCTCGCTCGATTGACCTGGGATCTGCGGCCGACCAAGGACGTGATAGCGGAATACGGTGGCGACGATCCGAAGCGATTATTGCCGGCAGGCGATTACAATGCAGAGCTCAGCTTTGGATCAACCAAAGTGAAACAAGCTTTCCACGTCGATTTAGCGGAAGGAATCACGCCGCGCTGAGCGCGGCGTGAACGCTCAAATCCCAAGTTCCAAGCTGCAAAGAAGTTCCAGATCCAAGCCGCTGCGTGAACCGCGGAATAGCGGATGTACCGGATTTCATTTCAAGATTTCATCCGTTTAACATCCGCGAAATCCGCGCTAGATGTCTCTCAATGACGTCAGACAGCTTCATGCAGGCGGCGATCGAAATGGCGCGGAAAAGTCGCGATGAAGGCGGCATACCGATCGGATCGGCATTAGTGCGCGACGGAACGTTGATTGCGGTGGGCCACAACAAACGTGTGCAGGAGAATGATCCCGTCACCCATGCGGAAATCGATTGTCTACGCAACGCGGGACGGATCGGCAGTTTTCACAACAGCGTGCTCTATTCAACGCTGATGCCGTGCTACCTGTGTGCCGGCGCGGTGGTGCAGTTTGGAATCAAGAAAGTAATCGTCGGCGAGAGTCGTACATTTCGCGGAGCATCCGAGTTCATGCGGACCCACGGTGTTGAAGTAATCGATCTCGATTTGAGCGAATGTGTTCAGATGATGCAGGAGTTCATCGCGAAACATCCCGCGGTCTGGAACGAAGACATCGGTATATAGATGGAGGGATGAGCTTGTCTCGTCCCATCAATTGCGGCTGAGGTTATGGTCGGGACTTAGCAATAGTGGGACGAGACAAGGTTATCCCTCGGTATCGCTTTTAATCTTCCGCCTAAGACGACGCTCTCTACAATTCGCGCATGAGGCCGATTCGTTGGATCCCAATCACTTCGTTATATCTCGCGTTAGCTGGTGGTGTTATCGCTCAAACTCGCGAACGATCGCCTGACGTCTCGAATAAGGCGCTGATCACGAAATCGACGCCCAGCGTTGAATCCGGAACCATGAAGACAAGAAGCGCCAGCGGAACCGCCGCGACCCTGCGCAAACTGGCGGACGATTACTACAACTGGCGCAATGAACAATACCCCGTCCGCAGCAGCGATGCCGGTCTTCACACCTGGGACGATCGGCTCACCGAGTATTCGCCAGGCGCGATTGCAGATCGGGCGCAACACACCCGCTCAGTTCTGGATCAAGTGCGCGCGATGAAGGTCGATTCATGGCCTAAGGACGACCAGATCGATTGGCTGTTGTTTCGAAGCCAGTTGGAAGCACTCGATTTCGACACCCGCATCCTCAAAAGCGAACAAAACGATCCACAAACCTACATTGGAGAGTGTGCATCGGCGATTTTCTCCCTGCTGAAAAAGGATTACGACACACCTCAAAAAAGAGCCGTGGCTGCGACTACGCGACTGCAAAAGATGCCGGCCATGTTGCAACAAGGCCTAACGAACCTGAGTTCGCCGGTAAAACTGTATGCCAACCTGGCCATTCAATCGGCGCGTTCGATCGATCCCTTGTTGAACGACAGTTTGATGACCCTGGATAACGGCTTGAGCGCCGCCGAGCATGAGGCGCTGATCAACGCTCGAGATGCAGCGATCGCGGCCGCCCATCACTATGCCGATGAACTAACGGCACGACTGCCGAAGATGGTCGACTTCGCAGCGATGGGCGAAGCGAACTACAACTATTATCTGCGCAACGTCTTGTTGTTGCCGCTGGACGCGGCCGAGGTTGAAATGATCGGCCGCGTCGAAACTGCGCGCTACCGCGCGCTCGAGGCAATGTTACCTAACCCGAAGCTGGCTGATCCCGATCCATCCCGCAGCGCCAATGTGCCGGCGGATCAACAGGCGTTTCTCAAGGCTTACGAAAGCCGCGAGCGGGAGATGATTCAGTTTTTGCGGGATCATAAACTCGTTACCCTGCCGGATTATTTGGGGCCGTTTCAAATCCGGCAGCTACCCGAAGCGTTCAAACCCACCAGCCCCGGTGGATTTATGAATCCGCCGGGCGTTTACGACAAAGATCCCGTCGGATTTTATTTCATCCCGACTTACAACCCGAAATCGGAAAACTTCTACATCCGCGCCGCCATTGAAGATCCGCGTCCGATACTCGGACATGAAGGCATTCCGGGTCACTTCCTTCAGCTGTCGATCGCCAATCATCTTGCGGACGAGATTCGGCGTCAGCACAGCGACACCGTGATGGAGGAAGGATGGGCGTTATATGGTGAGGAGATGCTGTTGCGAGAAGGCCTTTATCCGCAAAATTCAGCGGCGCAGGGGCAGATTCTTCGTTTATCACGATATCGTGGCGCCCGGATTGGTGTGGACGTAAACCTTCACACCGGCCGCTGGACGTTCGAGCAGGCGGTTAGGTATTTCATGGATGCGGGTGGCCTGGATCGGGAAGCGGCCGAAGGCGAAGCTGCCGGCGCGGCGTCCAGCCCGACTCAGAAGATCAGCTACATCGTTGGCAAGTGGCAGATCATGAGCCTGCTGGGACGGTACCGCGATCGAATGGGTGACAAGTTCCGGTTAGGCCAGTTTCACGATGATTTTATCGCTAACGGCAGTCTGCCGGTCTCCGTCATTGAATGGATCCTCCTGGACGATCCAACTTCAGTAAAGAAAGTGATGAATGAAGGTGGAAAGTAGATGGAACCGATGTTCCCATCGCGGCTTTGCTACATTATACTTTTTCTCTCCACTTTTCTTTGCTCGTGCGCCAATCCGCACTTTCGACTCGCGGCCGATGCGCCTCCTCCAGCTGCCCCTCGCGCGGTGGACCTGCAGCGTGAGAAACAAGTCGCCAACCTGCACTTTCCGCGTGGGCTTTACTCGTTCTACGCCGTTGACGACAACGGCTTTTACTATCGCGCGCCAAGACCGGTCTTGCAGCACGTGAGCGGCAGAACGGTCAGCCGCGATGGCGGAATTTTCGTCGAGAAACGGAATCCACAGAAGCTCCGTGGCTACATTTTTCTCGCCGGAGCTCTGACCCACGTCGGCAATCTATCGCGAACACCACACGTGCTGGTTAATTAGTCGAAGCCCGGATCGGCTGGCCGGACTCCTGCGGAAATCGACGGGCGCGGATCCTGCTAAGGGCTCGGTTCGCCATGAGCACCAGGCCGTCCGAGGAGGCGATCAGCAATTGCAGAACGATCGAATCGCTCCAGCGGGCGCTCGATCATGGATATCGCGGCTTGTTAGATCGCGCCAAAGCAGACTGGCAACGGTTATTCGGCGGATATGATCCGAGCGACTCGTGTGTGTCGGTGCGGATTTCTGATCGGATCATTGCTGAGGAGCTCACTGGCACGCCGCACGGCGCAAATGGCGTTCGCCGCAAGAATGCTCGGCGCCGCCGGCGATAAGAATCTCCTCCTTCAGACGATTACGACCGTCCTACGGCCGCAGCGAGCACGCGTTAGAGATATCCGATTTCCACCGCGGTCTTGATTAGATGCTCCAACGCCTCTTTTTTGTTCAGGGTATCTGTCGCGGGAACATCGACTGTCAGGCGGGCTGCTTCATCCAAAGACGGTGGGATTGGATGCTGGTTTTCGCCAAACAGACCGCGAGCATATTCGATGGCTTCATCCCACCTCTGCTCGGCCGTGGCGATGGCGATCAACGGCAGGAGCGCTTCCCAATCAACGCCGTAGGGATCTTCCATTTGATGCCACAATTTCAAGGCCTCCTGGCCTAACGCTTTACCGTCGGAGTACCGTCTCTCCGACCAGGCGAGCCACGACAAGCTCGCCCGCGCCATTGCGACGTACTCTACCATTCCCAACTGGTCGGCCAGCGCGATCGCCCGATCGCTGAAGGTCAGCGTGGCCCCCTGCTCCCGTGACCTCCGGTAGGCAACAGATAAATAGGTCAGACAACGGACCTGAACAATCAAATCGCCTACCCGCTCGGCTAACTGCAACGCCGCCTGGTAATGTTCGATCGATTTTTCGAGGTTTCCGCGGAATAGATGAGCAAGGCCGGCAGTGAACCGGACATGGGATGCTTCCGCGAGATCGGGCGAATCGCGGCTGGTGGAAACGGCGAGTTCCATGAATCCAACCGATCGCTCCGAAGCAACATAACGGGCGCGAGTCAGGTCCGATAATCCCAGCATTTGGAAGAACTTTCCCCGCTGCATCGGGGTACCCTTGGTCTCCACATCGGCGCGGTAGCGTCCTGCCAGGTCCATCATTTCGTCGGCCATTCCCTGCCAGTAGTAGAGATGCAGACGTTCCAGTAGCACCTGCATCCTTTCGATCCACCATTGGTCAACCGGTTCGATTGGTCTCGGGCCAAGCTCCCTTTCGGCGGCTTCGAATGCAGCGGACATCGCTGCATACCTACGCCTAACTGTGTAGGTGGACCCAATTTTGCGGTGTACTCTAGACCGCATGAGCCGCTGGTCGCTATTCAACAACTTCAGCGCCGACTCATAACTCTCCCTTGCCTCGTCCTCGGTGCCGCTCAGGTGCAGCACATTGCCTAACGCTTCGTAAATCTCAGCCAGCCGCAGCCGCGTGATGAGGGCATCTTCGATCCCAAGCATTTTGGTTCCCTGCTCGATAGCAGATCGGTAGAACGCCGATGCCTCGGAATTGGCAAATACGGCCTGAGCCCGTTCACCAGCTTGCCTGGAATAGCGAAATGCTTTCTCGGGCTGTTCAGCGCGCTCGAAGTGGTAAGCCAGCGTCGGCGAGAACTCCGCGGCACGCTCGCCGATACTGCGCTCCATAACCTCTCCGACTTTTCCATGAAGCTGTTTGCGACGAGCCTTCAGTAATGCCTGATAGGCCACATCGTGGGTAATCGCGTGCTTGAAGGTAAACTCGCGGTCAACCTGAAGCGCACCGGCTACGGAATGAAGGAAGTCGCGCCGTGTCAGCTCGGCCAAACACGCGTCCAGCCGCGCTGCCAAATCCGAGGAGAAGACCTGTTCCAAAATTCGCCGATCAAATACCCGGCCAATTACCGCGGCGGTCTGCAAAACATTCTTCTCCTCAGGCGACAATCGGTCCATGCGCGCACTGATAACGCCTTGGACCGTTTCAGGAAGCTGCGCCGAACCGATGGCAACGTTTGCCGTGACCACTCCGTGGTGGCGGGCTAAGGCACCCGAATCAAGCAGGGTCCGCAATAATTCCTCGATGAAGAATGGATTGCCTTCTGCGCGGTTGAGAATCAGATCGCGGGCCTGTGGTGGCAGCTCCGCTACTTGTAACAGCTTCTGGACTAACGATTCGCTCTGTTGCGGTGTTAAGGGTGACAATTGGACTAAGCCAAATTTGTCAGGCGGTACTGATCTCACCATCTGCTGGAGCGTTTCGGCCGTCTGCTTTTCGTTGCGGTAGGCCAGCACAATTAACAACGCGGCTTCCACGGTAACGCGTATCAGATTCTCGAGGACGAGCAGTGATGATGGATCGCACCAATGCACATCCTCCCAAATCAGGATCAACGGGTGTTGTTTGGCTGAGGCTTGGACCAGTTCGCGAAACGCCTGCAGAATCCGTCCCTGCAATGCTTCCGTAGAAAGAAACCGAACTCGTTCCGCCATGTCGCCAATCAAAGGAAGTTGGAGCAACGTCGCCAGGTAAGGGTAAACGCTCTCGATCGGCAATTCGGTGATTTCGATAGAAGCTCGAAGCGCTGACTGGGCCTGCTCGATGGGGGTGTGCTCAGACGTGCCCAACAATCCATGTAGAAGGCTGCGCGCCATCCAGTAGTCCATTCCGGCCGTATGTGACAAAGCGCGTCCTTCCGCTTTGTGCACTTTCGAGGCAAACTTCGCCAGCGACTCGCTGATCAGCCGGCTCTTGCCTACGCCCGCTTCGCCTAGGACCGAAACCACCCCTCCAGATCGTTGATGCAGTCTGCTACAGGCATCGCGAATTTTGTGTAGTTCGGCGTCACGTCCGATTATCTCAGTCCGCACTCCTTCGATACCGCGAGGCGACTCAGGTCTTTCTTTTAATCCGATCAGCCGATAGGCCACCAAAGGCTCACTTTTTCCCTTTAGCTGCAAAGCGGGCAAAGGCGCAAAATGAAAGACATGGCCGGTTAGGCGATAGGTGCTGGGCCCTACGTAAATCTCGCCATCCGCAGATGCATCTTCCAGTCGGGCCGCGAGATTGACGGCATCGCCCATGACCGAGTAGTCCTTGCGTTCCTTCGAACCGATGGCACCGGTCACAACCGGTCCGGTATTTACTCCAATGTGCAGACTAAGCGTGGTTTCCTGCCGCTCATTGAATCTCGTGATCGCCGCCATCATTTCCAGCGCGACGCGCAGCGCGCGTTCCGGATCGTTTTCATGGGCGATCGGCGCGCCGAAGAGTGCCATGATTTCGTCTCCGATAAACTTATCGATTGTGCCTTCGTATCTCTGAACAATGGGCACGAGCGCATCGAAGCAGGAGTTGATGACGCTACGCACTTCCTCGGGATCCAGCTTTTCCGCTAAAGCGGTGAAGCCGGACACGTCTACAAACACGATCGTGACGATCTTCCGCTCCTCGAGTTCCGGCGCTGAACGGGCGCGCTGACGTCGTTCCAGTTGGTCCCGTAACGCGGCGATTGCCGAATCGACCACGGCGTCGCCGAGGAGCGATCGCTGCGCCTCTAATCCAGCGATCGCAGATTGAAGATCCTGGGCGCTCGGATCCGGCATGACGCCGGTCTATCAAAAGCCCGCTGCAAAAACGAGCACGTTATCGGAGCCGCCACTGGTGTGGCATCACCTTTGTGACACCGGCCGCCGCTGGCCGATGTATCCATAGGCTGGAAGCCCAATGCCACATAGACCTCAGCTCTTTTTCTGCCCTAACAAATTGGCGACCGTCCGAGGCGTTTCGGGCTGTTCCAGCGCCGCAATGAAATGCTGGAACCGTTCGGAGAAAAGATCGTGCCGCAGTCCCCAATACCGGGCGATGCCTGGAGAAGCGATGTAATGCCTGAGCAATCCCACCCAGCCCTGCCAGATCTGATCGTCCATCAGCCCATACACGTGATGAAAATGGATTGTCTCGTAGGCTTTCAAAAATTGATAGGTGGAATGGAAGAAACGCGCCTGATCATCCCCCGTTAGGGCATCCAGGTTCTCAAGCCCCTGTCGCCAGATCCGGGCCAGCTCTGCATTCTCAGCAAACGGTTTCGTTACCTCCCGAAGCGCGGTCGCCGCGGCGTCTTGTGCTGCCAGCTTGGCGATCCTGGTGCTTCGATGGACTTGAATGGCAAGGTAGAGAACGGAGAACACCACGGCTACCGAGCCGATCAACTGTGAAATAGCACTGACTTCGTTCCAATCCATGCTGCTGAACGCGGAAGACGTGATCCGTTAAACCGTTACAATGTTACGGAAAACTGCCCACCGTTCAACGGCTCAACGGCTCAACGCTTCACGTCCGCCACCTTCAGCACGATCTTACCGCGGGTATGCCGCGTCTCGATCTGTTCATGAGCTTTGTCAGCTTGCGCGAGCGGAAACACCTGCGAGACAACTGGCGTGATCTTCCCGGCTTCAATCAGCTTTGTCAGTTCCTCCAAAACCTGCGAATCGGGATGAGCCATCAATGAACCGCCACGGATGCCGTGTTTCTCCAGTTCTGCCGGATTGGGCGCGCCGGTAATGGTCACGATGAAGCCGCCTTTCTTCACCACGCCGTAGGAGCGAATCAACGCGTCGCTTCGCGTGACATCGAGCACCACGTCCACGTCTTTAACCACCTTTTCGAACTTGGTCTTGCTGTAGTCGATCGCCTGATCAACTCCCAGTTTCTTGAGCATTTCCTGGTTCGCCGTAGATGCGGTGGCGATCACTTTTGCGCCCTTCGCCTTTGCAATCTGAATGGCAAGGTGACCGACGCCACCGGAACCTCCGTGAATCAGTACAGTCTGGCCGCTCTTCAGTTGAGCGGTATCGATTAAAGCCTGCCATGCAGTTGTCCCCGCCAGCGGTACTGCAGCCGCCTGTTCGAAACTGATGTTGGTCGGCTTTAACGAAACCTCGGACTCTTTCGCGACGCAAAACTCGGCGTAACCGCCCTGCTCGTCGAAACTCAGATAAGCGTAGACGGGATCGCCGGCTTTGAATTTGTGGGAGTTCGCGCCGGTCGCTTCGATGACCCCGGCAACGTCCATACCGGGAGTGAACAATGTCTTGCCGCCGCCGAACCGCCCGGCTCGAATATAAGCGTCTACCGGGTTCACCGCGGCTGCCGCCACCCGAATCAAAACCTCATCCTCTTTCGCCTGTGGCCGTGGCGCATCTGAGACCTTCAAGGTTTCCGGTCCACCGGGTTGCTGCACCACGATGGCTTTCATCATGGGAATGCCGGCCGCGGTTAGGCCTGAAATGCCACAAATCAGTGCGCTCGCGAGCGGAGCCAAGATCGAGAAGATTCGCGTCATATAACGCTATGGTAGCGGCAATCGACCTCAATCGCCATCTGGCGGTTCAGCCTCGTTGCAGGCCCGTCTCTGGGAGACGACGCCTCGCGGCATCATCGCTGTCGCGATGATCGTTAGGGAACATCGGCGAGCCGCGATGCCACCCTACTTCCACGGCAACAGATCGAGATCCACATTTCCGCCACTAACGATGATTCCGACCCGATAATCGCGAACATCGAACCTGTTCTCGATGATCGCGGCATACGCTACGGCGGCCGAGGGCTCCACGATGATTTTCATCGTCTCCCAAATCGTGCGCATCGCGGCAACGATGCCTTCCTCGGTAACCGTCACAATATCGTCTACGTAGCGGCGGATGATTGTGAAATTCGGTTCGCCAATGTTTGTCCGGAGACCGTCGGCGATCGTGTTTCCGCCCGCTGTCCGGATGCGATGACCGGCGCGAAACGACTGAGCCGCATCATCGACATTCTTCGGTTCGGTCGCCACCACTCTAATGTTTGCCCGGGTGCCCTTCGCGGCGACCGCAGTACCCGACAACAATCCGCCGCCACCTACCGGGCACACGACAAGGTCGACGTCTGGGATCTCCTCCAGTAATTCGAGGACAGCAGTACCCTGTCCGGCCATGACGTCTACGTTTTCAAACGAATGGATCATCGTCGCACCGGTTTCGGCAACGAGGTCGGCACATGTCTTCTCGCGAGCGTCCTGAGTTGGTTCGCAGAACACGATCGTCCCTCCGTAACCTTCCACCGCTCTAATCTTCACTCGCGCAGAATTGGATGGCATCACGATGTAGGCGGGGATGCCGCGCAATTTCGCGGCGCGAGCCAACGCCTGCGCGTGATTGCCCGAAGAATGCGTCGCCACCCCCAAACGCGCAGTCGCCTCGTCCAGCGCAAACACCGCGTTCGTCGCGCCGCGAGCTTTGAATGCGCCTACCTTTTGCAGGTTCTCGCATTTGAAAAACAGAAGACCGCCGCACGCCTCATTCAAACGCGAACTACTCAAGATGGGTGTCCGATGAATATACGGCCGGATCCGTTCATGCGCAGTTCGAATTGCCGCCAGGTCTAACGGTACTTGCATTTGATCTTCTTCGGTCTGGGGCGTGGTCACGATTCTTGATACTGGATCCCGGATTCCGGATGCGGGATCAACTTGAGCGTTGGGCGTTCGGCGTTGACAATCTAAAGCGTCTTCCTCGCTCCGCTACTATCGCTCCCACTCGAGCCGGTTTCCGCCCAGGCCCGCTTCCCGACCCGGCCCTCCTGAATGCGCGAGATGACCTGCGAGTAGAATTCATAACAATCCTGGGTAAGCGTCGAATACCGCCGCAGGATTTGGCTCGCGTCCGGTGGTGTCTTCTCGGCGGCCGGTTTGTGGTAATCATTTAGCATTCGATCGAGCGCGATCAGTTTTCCGGTAATCGAAAGGTGGTCCCAATTCTCTTCTGAATCCGGCTTTTCGTCATAGAACCGTTTCTGCATCTCTGGTCCAAACTGTTCCAGCACCAGCGCGCGATAAAGGTTCCACTTCGCATTCCAGGCATTCACCGAGTTGGTGTAATCCTTCCAAGCCTGGTCTTTTTCTTCCGGGGAAACATTCTCCCGGATCGAATCGATTACCCGCAGTGCGTTGTGACGCCGCTGTTCAAGGATGTCACCGACCTCGCGCAAGAAGGTGAGTGCGGATTGGCGCGCGGTTTCGAGTTCCTGGGCTTCCTGTTGCTCGCGATGCGAGCGGTTCTGGTAGTAGTAAGTTATCCCTCCGCCGATTAAACCGGTGAGGACCAGCGTTACCACGACCTTCAGAAGCTCAAATACCTGAGCGCTGATTGCCGAATGTTGTCGCGGTTGCTCCGGTGAAGCCATGAACCGCAACTCTCAGCTGCCACCACCGAAGTTCAACTGGCGCTGATGGATCGACCTTTTGATGTTTCGTTTCGGAGTAGAGCCGGTAACAATCCCCGTGCTGTAACCTTTCATGACTGCAACCCTATTTGTCGATGAAGCGCAGGTGCGGCAGCATCTCCACATGGCCGATCTCATTCCGGCGATGAGACAGGCGCTGATCCAGTTTTCTACAGGCAAGGTCGTCCAGCCGGTGCGATCGGTGATGAAGGTCGACCCGCCGGGGGGATTTTTCGGAATGATGCCGGCGCTCGCAGCCGATGGACTCGGAATTAAGCTGGTCACGTTTTATCCGCCGAACGCCGAGCGTAGTTTGCCAACGCACATGGCGATGATTCTCCTGTTCGATCGCGAGACCGGCACGCCCGTGGCGGTCATGGATGGACGTTTGATCACTGAAATGCGCACCGCGGCGGTTTCGGCAGTGGCTACTGATCTGCTCGTTTCAAAACAGGGGCACACTCTCGCGATTCTCGGGAGTGGCGTTCAGGCGGAGAGCCATATCGAGGCACTCGGGATTGTTAGGCAGTTTGATGAAGTCCGAATTTGGAGCCGGACCTCTGCGCACGCGGAAGCGTTTGCGTCCAAGATCGGCGGTAAAGCAATGTCCGCAGAAGAAGCTGTTTGTGGGGCGGATGTGATTGTCACTGTCACCAGTTCAACGATTCCCGTTCTGAAAGGTTCGTGGTTGAAGCCCGGCGCTCACGTGAACGCGATCGGCGCCTGTCGACCCGACTGGCGCGAACTCGACGACGATGCCATGGGCAACGCCGTATTCGTTGACTCGCGTGAGGCCGCGCAAAAGGAATCGGGCGACGTCATTCTGTCGAAGGCGGCGATCCACGGCGAGCTGGGCGAGGCTCTAGTGGGCAAAGTGGAAGTGGATCCGGAAAAAACCACGATTTTCAAATCGCTTGGGATGGCGATTGAAGATCTGGCAGCCGCGCTGATGGTTTACAGGAATTTCCTTAACAGGAGGTAACAGAGACAACGGAGGAATTACTGCGGCAGAGTTGCCAGCACTCTGTTCTCTCTGTTTGCTCCTCTCCGTAACGTCCAAGTCCTCTGTTCTCTCCGTTTTTCTGCTGTAAAAAACATGGACCCGTACGCCAAGCCTAACGAGCGCAAGATTGGAGCGGCTCGTCCGAAGATTGCCCACACCGGCCGGGCGGCTGATACTCGGACGCGTCAGGAACGGAAAAAAGAGAAGCAGGAGGTCGAAGACGAACGTCGAGCGATCAAGAAGGCGGCCCGGCAGGAGTTGAAGAGGCGGTTGCGGGATGAGCTGGAATAGTGGACTCCACTAAAGGCGTCTGACACAGACGCTCTACAACCTGAGTGGGCTCGCGGGAGCTCGCCCCTCCCCTCCACGAGGGGATGTTTGTTAAACCGGCGTATGAAAAAAGTTATGCACCAAAACCAGTGTTCCGCCGATGGTGATCAAATCTTCGACTAGCGCGACGAAGAAATCCGGAACGTGCAAAGTTCGAACGACCGCTTTACGAGAGTAATAGCCGCTAAACGCTCCGGTTACACTGCCGAGCGCAGCGAGCGCACACGCCACCGGCCACGACTGGCCTGCACTGATGCTGAGCGCGCCGCCGGCTATGGAGCCGGTGACTAACCGCGCAATTAGCGGCATGACCTGAATTCGAGCCGGTGTTTTCGGAAGCTTATCGGCGATCAATTCCAGCACCGCCAGAACCGAAATAACGATCGCGAAAACTTCGGTGCCGACGAACCAGAATGGCGAACCTGCCACGGGCGTCCAACCCCAGATCGCCATCCAACTGATAAGCGCCAGGGGCGCGAAAGATCGGAGGCCGGAGAAGAAGCCGATTATGAATACCGCGGCGATGACGACGGTGGTGTTCATTAAGTTCAGTTTTAAGCTTTGTGTTTTACGCTTTAAGTCACCTGCATGCGAAGCGGCTCGTGATGATGAAATTTCACCACAGAGACCGGAAGGCCGCAGAGTAAAGATTTGAGGGTGTTGTAGCGGTGGTTGTGTCAACCACCGAACGCGACAAACAGGCGGTTGGCACAACCGCCTCTACATCAAATGTCGCGGTGGTTAACATGATCGTCAGGTTCGGCATCGTCGCGTCGCGCACATTCCGATATGGGGCACGTGATCAATGTTCCGTCCGGTTGTACTTGGTCAGAAGCTCGGTGATACGATCGTGGGGTAAGGCAGACACTGCGTGGTTATCGCGGCCGGTCATATCGTGATTGTCGACCAAGGCGTTCACGATTGCTTCTTCGGTCGCCTGAACCACTGCCGTAAAAATCGGATCCATCAGATCGTTAGGAACAGTTTCTACGGAATGAATTACTTGGTCGGCATTGGCGACGTTCGGATTAGCCGTCGAAAAGGCGATAAACAGATCGCCAGACCCGTTGCCTGATACGCTGCCGGTCCGAGCCAGGCCCAACGACGCCCGCCGGGCCAGACGCTTCAACTGGCCGGGCAAAAGCGGCGCGTCGGTGGCCACAACAATGATGATCGAACCCGCTTCCTCTTTATAGACCGATCCAGGAATCTCTTTGCCCACAGGAACTCCGGCGATCGTGAGCTGCGGGCGGCGCCCGCAATTCGCCTGCACGAATACGCCTACAGTGAAAGTCCGCTCGGTTTTAGGACCGGGATTACCGCCGCCGGCTACAACCGCTTTGCGCGATGAAGTTCCGTTACCGCCCTTGAACTCGTAGCAAATCATTCCCGTGCCTCCACCGACGCTGCCTTCCTCAATTGCGCCACTGTGCGCGCTGTCGAGCGCCTGGTTCACGTGCTCAGGCTTGATGTGAAATCCGTTAATGTCGTTAAGCCATCCGTCCCAGGTTTCGGCAACGACCGGCAGGCTCCACCAGTATCCGGTGGCGTCAGCTGCGCCGTGTTTCACACGCCAGGCAATCGTGGCATCCCGCGCGACCCCTACACTGTGCGTGTTGGTAATCACCAGCGGCCCTTCGAGAAACCCGCTCTCCTCGACCCACGCAGTCCCGGTCATTTCACCGTTACCGTTCAAGCTGAACACGCCGGCGTATACTGGGTCATTGAGCGAATCATGTCCGCGCGGAATGATTGCGGTGACGCCGGTGCGGATTGGTCCTTTGCCACGTTCCAATTTTCCTTCGCCCGCGATAACGGTCGTATAGCCAACTTCCACTCCGGCGACGTCGGTAATGGCGTTGAACTGCCCCGGAGTTCCGTCGAACGGAATTCCGAGATCACGCGCACGAACGGCGCCGGCCTGTTTCGGTGAGGGTGGTGGTGAAGTGATCGGTTCCCGCGCCGGCGAATCAACCGTGGCGACGAGAACAAATAACAGCGCGAAAAGAATGCGACAGGAGTTCAATGCCACCTCCTTAATCTCCGGCTCACGGTTACGCAAATCCCTCGCTGGTTCGAGACAACCGGAGCTGCATCTAAATCACCCACCCGCCTGAATTCGGTGGATTGCTTTTCGATTCGGCTGTTTGTGCTACCCTTGCTTACTGCCATGCGCCGTACTGTTACAGCAGGGTTGCTGAGTGTATGTCTCGCGGTATTTCTTTGCCCCGCACTCGGCAAGACAGACCTAACGATCGTAGCGAATTCGGCTACGCCGGCAAACGCTTCCACTGCGGCCACAAAACCGACCTGTCCTGAGATGTCATCACTGGCATTGAAGTGTTGTCATCGTCAACAGCCTAAGAAGTCGCAACCCACCCAATGCTGTCCGATTCCTTGTTCGGCGCTGGTTTTGATGTGTCCGGCCATCCAAAACCAAGTACAACCTCTCTTCACCGCAACGACTCTCTTTGTTCAGGACAAAGCCGGTCAAACTCGAACCGAACGGCCGCCTACTCCTCCACCGCGCGTCTAGCTTTGCTCCGCGTCGGCTCGGCCAGCAAAACGGCCGAGATGTCTACGTAACCCTCACAAAGGAGGAATCATGAAATACGTACTAATGCTAGCAGCGCTAATCACGTTGACGGCGGCAACACCCGTTGCGACCGGCGACGATGATTGCTGCGGCGGCGGATCCTGCTGTCCAGACAGCGGCTGCTGCCCGTTGATGATTGAATAGGTAGTGTGAGCTAAACGGACCCCGCCGGGAAACCGGCGGGGCTCCTGTTTTCTGGGAGGCGAGGACGGCCAAACGCAAAATGGGGAACTGCAAACGCTCAACGCCAAATGGCAGAAGGGACGTTCGTCCGCCGTATCTTTATTGAGCGTTGAGCGTTGGGCGTTAAAACTTAAACACTACTTTTCTCCACTACCGGCGCGTCCGGAATTCCAACTATCCGCTATCAAGGATCTCGTTTCCGATTTAGATTCCGACAGTGAGTTACCAAGTTTTTGCCCGGAAATATCGGCCACAAACCTTCGATGATTTGGTGGGCCAGGCTCATGTTTCGCAGACCCTGAAAAATGCCGTGGAGCAGAACCGGTTGGCGCACGCTTATTTATTCGTCGGACCCCGCGGTGTTGGTAAGACTTCTACGGCGCGAATTTTAGCGAAGTCCCTCAACTGTATCCATGGGCCGACCGTAACTCCGTGCGGCGTGTGCGATAACTGCAAGGAGATCGCGGCGGGCAACAGCCTTGATGTGATTGAGATCGATGGCGCCAGTAATAACAGCGTCGAAGACGTTCGTGAGTTGCGGGATAACGTTCGGTACGCACCGGCTAAGGGCCGGTTCAAAATTTACCTGATCGACGAGGTGCACATGCTGTCATCGGCGGCGTTCAACGCGTTGCTAAAGACGCTGGAGGAGCCACCCCCGCACGTGAAGTTCATTTTCGCGACGACCGAACCTCAAAAAGTGTTGCCGACGATTCTGAGCAGGTGCCAACGTTTCGATCTGCACCGAATCCCGGCTAATCTGATTGCGCAACATCTCCAGTTCATCGCCGGCAAGGAGAAGATCACGCTTGATCCTGCCGCCGCCAATGCGATTGCCAGGGGCGCGGAAGGCGGGCTGCGTGATGCCGAATCAATGCTCGATCAACTGGTCGCGTTTTGCGGCAACAACATTTCGGAGAAGGACGTGCTCAACGTGTTTGGCTTTACCAGCCAGCAAACGGTGGCCGATCTGACCAACAAAATTTTGCATGGAAGCACTGCCGACGCGGTTCAACTCCTCCATAACGAGTGCGAATCCGGCAAGGACATGATGAAGTTGATGTCCGACCTGATTGCCTACCTGCGGGACCTGCTCGTCTATAAGGTTAAACCGGACGCGCTCAGCGATGATGTGGCCAA